>NZ_JADEXH010000008.1:0-144383 GCF_015207205.1 Sphaerospermopsis sp. LEGE 08334
TGACTAATGACTAATGACTAATGACTAATGACTAATGACTAATGACTAATGACTAATGACTAATGACTAATGACTAATGACTAATGACTAATGACTAATGACTAATGACTAATGACTAATGACTAATTACAAATCAGTAATTAATCTGGCTTTTCTGAGAATAAATTGCATCACAGTTTCTTCACGGGTAATAATATCAGTACGACCTTGCATTCCCGGTTGTAAATAACATTTATGTTCACCTCTACCTACATATAATGTTTCTGGTTCTATAGTGACTTCATAACCATTAAGCTGGGAATTTGTAGATGTATAATTTTGAGGTTGGTTTGTTGATGAAACTGGTAAAATATCTGGAGCAACGTTTTTGACAATGCCTTTGAGAGTACCGTAATCTGGATAAGGACAAGCAGAAACTTGCATTTGGACTTTTTGACCTGGTTCTACTTTGTTAATATCTTGAGTAGGTACATAAGTTTTAATTTGTAAAGGAACATTGAGGGGAGCGATTTGTGCAACAGCTTCACTGGGTTGTACTACTTGTCCAGGGTTACGAAGTTTTAATTGTAATAATGTGCCAGTGATAGGTGCGCGAATCACACTTTTTTTCAAATCAATTTCTGTTTGTAGCAAGTCTTGACGAGTGCGAATAAGTTGTTTTTGAATTTCCAACCGTTGTTGTAATAGAGTCTGAAGTTCCTTTTTTAAAGCTGCTAAATTTGCTTCTCCTCTAGCTTGTTCTTGTTTGATTCTTTCTGCGGCAATAATAACAGGAGAATTACTAGGATTGATAGCTGTTCTGGCTTTATATAGATTTGTTTGAGCAACTTTAAATGCCTGTAGTTTTTCCTCCAAAAGAGTTTTAGCGTCGTTTTTAGCTTGTTCTAATTTAGCTCTGGCAGATTTAACAGCTTGTTGTTTTTCTTCCAAAATATTGCGAGAAATTGCACCAGAATCAGCGATCGCTTGCAATCTATCTCTCTGCAACTTGGCAACATTAAAAGCTGTTTGTGCTTCTTCGATTGTGGTTTTTAAAACTCCTTCTTGTTGCAAGCGTTCCAGTTGTGATTTGGCAAATCTCACTGCCAATTCTGCTTGTACCATTTCTACATTAGCTTTGATTTGTTGGTCTTGAAAATTGCGTTGAGTACCATCTAACTCAGCTTCTGCTGCGATAATTGTACGATTGATTAAATTTGTCTGTGCCAAAATTTGATTATTGATTTCACCTATTTGAGCATCAATTTGTACGAGTTGTAATTGACCTTGTTGCAGACTACTTTCTAGTTGGCTTTTTTGGGTTTGTAAACTGGAATCATCAACATAAGCGATCGCATCTCCCTGATTAACTACCTGATTATCTTTGACTAAAATCTTCTGCACCTGTCCAGAAATAGCCGATTCAACTAACCTGAGTTCCCCTACAGGTCTAATAGTTCCTGGAACTTTCACCGTCACTTTATAAGCAAGTACAGTAGTTAAACCTACACCTACCACAAAGATAGTCAACATTACCCCCACACCAATGCTAGTCCATTTGTGAATTTGGGGCAGAAACTCATTAATTTCAACTGGTTGCAGATGTTCAGAACCTGGATCACCAGACCCATTCCAAACATAGTTTTCATGGCGGTGTAAAGAATCCACAACGTTGCACCTTTTTGATTGAAACATCAACAAAAATCAGGGTTATCTCAGATTAGATTTGATATCTAAACAGCTTAGATAACTCCACATAACTGGGAGCATCCCAATTTTGAAAAAATAAACTTGTCCACAGCAAAATCTCTCTAAAACTTTCTTTACTTCGTGTCCTTCGTCCCTTCGTGGTTCGTTAATTTCAAGCTACAGATATTGGATATTTTTACAAAAATTGCCTCTTTACCCTGTTCCCTGTTCCCTGTTAAGAGTTCCCTCTTTCAGACTGGTAATTTAGCATAACAAGTACGGTAGAACCGAAATTTTTTACCTAAAGTATGGGAATTAAAAACTAGCCAGTTGTGAGCTAAGTTGAGATTTTTGACTAGGAAATAAATATAGCATTTCCCAGTTTAGTCAATTACACACCAATTTATTTCCTGTTCCCTGTTCCCTATCCATTAAAACATCCCTAGAGTTCCCAGAGGATTATTGAATGATCTAAGGTTGTTGGGTAATAGATTATTAACAGATCCAAAGGGAGAAACTCTAGGTTGATCAGATGACAATATAGATTGTGCACCACTATTGACATCAGCAAAATCAGTATTCATTCTAGACACTTTACCTAGTGGAGTATTGCTATTATTCTCTGTAGTATTTTCGGCTTTTTGAGAAAAATTTTTATTGCTAATCTGAGTTAGACTACCACCAGTTAAAAATTCTTGTTCCTGATCAGATAACTCAACAAACCATTGGAATGTCATCATTGGACATGACATGATTGTTAGCCTCGCTTAACTCAAATTCTCAAGTCACCCAAACCACCTAATCTTCTCAAATCTCCGAAACTCGTTCTCGGTAGTGCAGGTAAACCAGTGAGAACAGGTGCAGAACCCAAAGCTGGAACATCAGGTATAGATGGCGCACCCAATCCCAATAAATCTTGTGCTGCGGTGTTGACTTCTGAGCTTTGACCTGATGAATTTGCAAAACTCCCGTTTGGACCAGAAGATACAGACCCTTGTAACACTACCAGTCTGTTAGCAAAATTACTACCAGATAACTCAAAGTCTGCACCACCAGAGATCATCTCCTGTTGCCCCTCAGATAACTCCGCCAACAAATTGGATCTGATGGTAAAATATGACATGATTGTTAGCCTAAGTTACGTAAATATCCAAAATAAAACAATTCAAATTCCTATGCAGATTTTTGAGTAGGGGGATCAAAAATAATCAAGAATTTGATTCTTTGATCACCCCCAAGCCAATACTTTTCGGTTAAGCCCAAAAAATAGAATTACAGCAGATTTCGTTATTACACCAGAAAGTGCTGTATGTAGGTTGGGTTGACGTTAGGAAACCCAACATTTACAGGCTGTTGTTGGATTGCGACTGCCTACGCCAACCTACAAAAACTCTTAACCGAACAGTATTGACAGTAGTTCAGCAAATCACAGAAACCGCCTTAGCCACCAAAACCACCAGGACCACCAGGACCACCAAGACCTTCAGGACCACCAAAACCGGGAATAGTTGCGCCTTGTCCGTTGAGAATGGGTGCTGCACCCAACGCTGCAACTTGAGGAACTATGGGCGCACCCAATCCCAAGAAGTCTTGGGCTGCTGTGTTGACAGCAGAACTTGTACCAATGGAGCTACCAGTGCTACCATTAGGACCAGAAGCTGTAGTACCTTGCAAGTTTGCTAATCTATTAGCGAAGTTACTGCCAGCTAACTCAAAGTCAGCCCCACCAGTGACTAACTCTTGTACTTCATCAGATAAAACAACAAACAATTCAGACGATATAATTTGATGGGACATGATTTTTAGCCTCACTTACGTAATTTTTCAACAAAGGATTCCAGAGCATAAACTGATTTCTTACTGTTTACTTTTGGGCAAAAAGAAAGCAAACATAATCGCTGCTAGAATCCGCTATTTACTGACTCCCAAGGATAAAAAACCCAGAACGCTAATATTTAGTCAGTACCAGCAGTACCGCATAAATAGAGGTACAGCTTGATGTGACTGAAATAATACTGAATAATGTTACTTCTGCAATAATTAGTTAGTTACTGCGAATCACAGTTGCAGATTTTGGGTACAGGTATCAAGAAGAAGCAGGGCATTTGCTTCTTTGATCACCTAAATAGGCGAAGCGATCTAGTGTTGTAAAAGCTGATTTTTTTGACCATCTATGGGAGTAAATGGTTAAAAGGGTGGGGAGATTTAGCCAAAAGGACCGCCACCAGTACCGAAAAGACCACCGCCACCTATGGGACCACCAGGACCACCAGGACCATCAAGACCGGGTGTAGCTGCGGCTTGTCCATTGAGAACGGGTGCTGCACCCAACGCTGCAACTTGAGGAACTAGGGGCGCACCTAATCCTAAAAAGTCTTGGGCTGCGGTGTTGACAGCAGAACTTGTACCGATGGAGTCACCTGTGCTACCATTAGGTCCAGAAGCTGTAGTACCTTGCAGGTTTGCTAATCTATTGGCGAAGTTACTGCCAGCTAATTCAAAGTCAGCCCCTCCAGTGATAAATTCTTGTGCTTCATCAGATAAAACAACAAATAAATCGGCAGCATTTATTTGATTTGACATGATTGTTAGCCTCACTTACGAAATTAGGTGAATCATCACCTAACAACCCAACTATAAGCATTCTTGCTCGGTAATTCATAAATCTAGGGATAGAAATCAGATTTGGTAGTTTTACTTCTCCAAGTAGATATAAAATCTTTTAATTATTACAGATATGCTCATACCCGATCTAGATGATTATGGTTTTTGCGGGTATCTTTTATGACTTTACAAACATCATCTTAGGGCTGGAGTGATTTTCCAGGCAACTTAGTACCGCATCTTTTACAATATTCTGCATCTGCATCATGAAAACCTAAACCGCAACTAGAACAAACATTTTCTACCTGATTCGCGGTTTTTACCAACCGTTTAATTAAATCTCCTACCTGCCAAGGAATCAAAGCAACTCCTGTTAAAATCATCAATACTGTGAGCAAACGTCCTAATTCAGAAATGGGTGTTAAATCGCCAAAACCTACAGTTGTCATTGTCACAACTGAAAAATAAAAGGCATCTAAAAAAGTACCAAAGTTTTGCGGGTTAACTGGATGCTCAACTTGATAAATTAAGCCTGAATATACAAAGATGATGGCAAATAAAGTAAATAATATTCGCGTAAAAATTACACCATCTTCGCTGCTGATACTACCAAATAAAAATCTACTATCTATAAATCTGATTAATCTTAAAATTCTAAACCATCGCAATAAGCGGATAAACCTGATATCTACTAAACCAATAAAAGATGGTAAGATTGCCATTAAATCAAGAATTGAATAAAAACTAAAAATATATTTCAGTTTGTTTTCTGAACTCCATAAGCGTAGTGCATACTCTATGGTAAAGATTATTAATATGCAAGTATCTAATACTTTTATTTCTAACCGAGCATCACGAGAAATATTATAAGTCTCTGCTACGAAAATTCCCGATGATAATAAAACTAGAAAGGCAATTGTTAAATTAATTGCTTTACCAATGGGTGTTTCTAAGTCTGTTAAGTAAAATTCTATTTTGGCTCGATTTAGTATCATAAGATGATCGAAAAAAAATCACTCATTCAGAACAATAACACCATAAATGCGCTATTATTAGTAATTATTAATGAAAATCTCCTGTGAACATGAACCAAGAATCCCAAGAATATTTTATGAGTCTGGCCATAGAAGAAGCAAAAAAAGGAGATGCGCCCTATGGTGCGGTGATAGTTAAAGATAATCAAGTAGTTGCAGTAGCTCATAATACTGTCAGTAGAGACAGTGATCCATCAGCCCATGCAGAAATTAATGTTATTCGTAATTTAACCGCTAAACTGAAAAATCCGGCTTTAGATGGTTATTCTATATATACCACAGGTGAACCTTGTCCCATGTGTGCTAGTGCTTGTGTATGGACGGGGATATCAGAAATTCTTTATGGTGCTTCAATTGCAGATTTAATTGCTATAAATCAAGGACAAATTAATATATCTTGTGAAGAAGTTATCGCTAAATCTTTTAGAAATATCAAGGTAACAAAAGGAATTTTAAGGCAGGAATGTCTAGAATTATTTGCATAAAAAAAGCCCTAGTAATCAACTAGGGCATTTGATTTTATGGCTAAAGGCACAAGTTTGAGGGAAAATAAACACAAAAAATTTGATTAATTTAATCTGATTATTTTTTCAGGTTTGCGCTTACAGAGGGTTTGCTGAAAAAGTTATCTGTGAAGGCTAGAGCGTCGATTCAGTAATACTAGATAATTAGGGTTTGCTGAATAAAGCGCAACCCTTTATAAATCAAAGGTTTGAGGTTGATAAAGAGGAAAAAAGTGCAAGACTTTTGAAGGGTATACCTGAAAAACCGTGCATTTTGAAACCAAGAAATCCCAAAATGGGGGGATGACAGATAGCTAAAACTGTTCCCTGTTCCCTGTTAAGAGTTCCCTGCCTCCACGAAAAGACTTTCTCAGCAAACCCTACATAGAAGAAGCACCAGTAGCAATAAGGCGTTTGAATAATGCTTCTGACCAACCAGTTTCTCTAAGTACCGCAGACGAGGAAACTTCTACATAAGCCTGCTCAATAAAGGCTAAATCAATCATACAAATTCGACCCAATGCGTCTTTTAATTCTTCTGATTTGCTATCAGATTTTAATTGTTTACCAACTTCATGAACAACCACTGCCATAGCCGGAACCACGTGTTGAGGTCCGATACCAATTTTGACATGAACAAGTCCAATATGCCAACGAATATTAGCATATTTTTCCCCCCAATTATCCACACCTGTAAACATTTCAGAAAACCATTGAATAAATGTTTCATGGAGGCGGTGCATTCTGCCTTCTTTTGCTTTTAAAATGGACTCCATTTCTTCATCACGTCCTAAATAAGCATAGAAGTGATCAGCCATTGTTGAAGCAATCCCTTTACCCCAATCGGCGTTAGATGTCAGAATTGATTTATCTTCAGCAGTGAAACCAATTCTTTTTTCCATCTTAGCCAAAAAAGATGCGGGTTCAATAGTCATAATTCTCATTCCTTAAAAAAGATGGATGTGAGTAAATTAGTTATCAGTTATCAGTTATCAATTGTCAATTGTCATTTTGAAATGATACGGAGCATTTGGTAGCTCCTTTCCTAAATCTTTACCCTGAATGATTAACACCGAAATTTCCTTTTAAATTATGTTGTTTTACTGCGGAGAAAACTAACTAGATTTTTCAGGAATGATTGGCTAACAGTTGATTTTTCTGACTTTTCTGTGGTTTTACTTGCAGATACAGTTTCCTGCACTGGTTCTGGAAAAGTGATTGTGGGCGCGGAAGCAGAAAGAGGTTCTTCTAGAGTGAATGTGGGTGTAGCAGCTACCATAAAATACTCTTCTGCTAAACCAACTACAATCAGTCGAAAAGCAATTTGTTGTACGGTTGCTATGGGTAGATTGAGTTGATTAGCAATATACTGTAAAGAAACTTGTCCATTAACAAATTCCCAGACTTGCCATTCTTGAGCATTTAGCTGTAGTTTGGGTTGTTTGACCATCAAACCAGACAAACCTGAAGTTGGGTCTGGAAGTTTTTCTTCTAAAGCACTCCAATCTCGCAATGCTCTGAGTCCAACCAATATTACTTCGGTTGCTGACATACTCAAACCAGTCATTTCACCTAAAGGTAATGTTGGTGTTGGCTCAAATCTAAAGATAGCATCCTTGACTTGAAATAAGGCACATACTGGACGCAAAACTTGGCTATTAAATAGCAGTTTAAGCTGTTCTGGTTGTAGTAGTCCTTGAGATTTAAGACACAAGCCTAGTGGTGAGTTGGCAAAAGAAGAGGATATTTGAGTGACTCTAGATATTACTCTTTCACTGATCCACCCTCTTTGAGCAATCATCAATGTTAAGCCCTGTTGATCTAAACGATCAGATGCGCTGACTATACGACCTTGGTGTAACCAGATATAATAAACTTGCTTTCTCTTATGATCATGATCTTCAGCTACAAATTCAATGTAAAGTATTCCGGTTTTTTTACCTTGATCTAAAAACTGAAGCAGTTCAGGTAAGGAAAAGTCAGCAAAGTTACCAGTAATAGTCATAAATTTACCTCCCGTTTGGGGTATTAAAAGATTCAAATCATCAGAATAAGAGAATTTTTTTGGCGAAAAATCACTTCAAAAGCCTTTTTTTTGGTTGATTGGAAACTATTTTCTAGAAAACCAGAATTGATTGGAAAGATTAAACTACAGATTAAACTACAGATTAAACTGGACAACTTTCCATCAAATGCTGCACTAGGGCAATGACTGCTTCAGCTACAGAGTCTCTTTCGTTAGGGTTGACTATGACCATAGGTGGTCTTTGGTCTTCTCCCACATATCCCAGAGCCAGATAGACATCTTCTTGAGACCAAGCTCCCGAACAATCGGTATGTGTTAAACCGATAATCATAGGAATTTCTGCCCGTTCTTGCATAAAGTTGAGAATTTTCCGCGCATAACGAAATTCTCTGGCTCTATGTGCCGCTATGAGTACGATATAAGCATGAGCTTTGCGAACCAAAATATCCCACATGAAATCAAAGCGAGACTGACCAGGTGTACCATACAGGTGTAAAGCCATGTCAGGTCCAAATTGCAGGCGACCAAAATCAAAGGCAACTGTTGTTCTTTGTTTTAGTAATGCTGTTTCATCTGTGGCACGAGTATCAGTATCAACAACTTCAATTTCACTCACTGAACGGATAAAAGTAGACTTTCCTGCACCTACCGATCCCGTGACCATTAATCGCATAATTTCCATGTTTATTTACTCCATAAATATAGCGTTTCCCGTCTAATGAAGTACACACTAATTTATTCACTGTTCCCTGTTACCTAAAATGAAAAAACTTTGTACCTCACGCTTCTTGGGAATGGCTATAAACAATAAGTGAATAATTTTTCAACGGTTTGACTAAGCTCCTAAATTTTAGTAATACCTTTTCGGTATGTGGTGGAAAGTTCCCTATTCAGACATGGTTTTGTCTGCAAGGGAACTTTTAATTGAGTTACCTTTGATATACAGCAGATTGCAGATCCATTAGGTACAGAATCTAAATTGAAACCTATACACTAAGCTAGTTTTACTCCTGAGCTAGTTTTACTCCTGACTCCTGACTCATGACTCCTGACTCCTGCTGTATGATATGGAACATTTAGATTAAAACTAGTTTAATCTCCGCCAGAACTCGTTTAATTTCTAGCATTAATACACCTTGTTTAGCACTTTCACTGGCCAAAACTAGGAAGACTGCATCTTCGCCGCAACCAGTTAAAATACCAAAGCCTTTTTTACCTTCTACAAAGATGCGATCAATTGAACCTCTGGCTAACTCAATACCAATTCTTTCACCTAAAGATAGCATGGATGCTGACATTGCTGATACCCGTTCTTCGTCCATCGCACCCGGTAAACTTGTGGCTAAAGGTAGACCATCTGGGGTAACAAGTGCTGCTCCTTGAACATCTGTTGTCGCAGCGACAAAGTTTTGCAAAATTAGTCCTAATTTTTCTGTGTTAATTGCCATAATAATTTGTTCTCCAGGTCTTCAAATTTGTTTGTGTGCAGGAAATTTATTCCTGATTAAATCAATTCTTGATCTGTAGTTTTCCAGTACAGACTTTTTATTGTAGAGGTGTAAATTCAAATAAGTCGTAATTACCACCTCTGAGTACAGATTCAGTATGTACTCCCCGTAACCGTTTGTTAAGTATTTGTTCTAATGCCCCCCAAACTGCGCCCAATGTAAAGGTACATTTCCGATCTGAACCCTGTGCTTCCCCTGCTGAACAAACGGTTTCAGATGTGTACGCTTTAATGGTATCACCATCTGTAACAATTTTATCAATTATGCACAGTCTGGTTCCATCTTTACCTAATGCTTGGGATAATTTTGCTTGTGCTTGATCTAGGGATTCTACTGATCCTGATAGACCCAAACTATCAGCTAGTTGTTTGCCTCGCGCTCTTCCAGCTGTGGTTAGGGCAATTGCTGTGGCTTTGTCTCCTAAAGCGTCTTCCATGCCGGTAATGACTGCTTTGAAACAAACTATGCTGCTGAAATCTCCTAGTTGTGGTCTTAGTAATTCTGGCATATCTGGCATATATTTACCTCACTTCCATTGAGATAATAAATAGTTAGTTTTTACACAAGTAAGAAACAATTGATTTGACTGTGGTTATGTCTCCATTTTTTTTGATGTTTGCAAAACTATAAAAGTGTAATTTTTGTGTAAATTTATGCTTTTGCTGTCAGTTGATCCTCAAGTCTTCCTAATTTAATTATGTTTGATTGAATATCAATATCATACCGTATAAATACTAGATTTATTTTAATTTATTGCAATACCAATACCTGAGCCAAAAAAAGAGCCTTGATAATTTCCGGCAAAACTGGCAAAAATAAGCATACATAAGCGTTTTGATTAAAAGGTAGTTTAGAATCACCAAACCCTTATCCTACAGTCAATACATTAAAAAACCCTTATGGTAAACCTTAAAGGAATTTTTAGGAGTGATTGTTTTTGCCAAGTCTCAGATAAATGGGAGTTAATGGTTAAAGCATCATCATCTCACCCTCGTAAATTGGCTAAGGTATTGACAATGTGAGTAAATTGTGAAGTTTATTTAATTAATTATCAAAATATATCGTAACATTGCCAAACAAATTGACAATATTTACTTCACATTTCGTTAAATTTTTATCCTCACAAGTTCCTCAAATTTTATTTGTATATAAATAATTATGGAAGCGAAAAGCAGAAAAAGTTAGTAAAAGTTAGTAAAAGCTTCTGCATCAAAATCAAAAAAATTTGTAAGTTTTAAAGGACTCAAGATCATGGTGCAAATGCGACCCAATCAACAAAGCAGCCAATTTAACAAAGAAGAGGCTTTAGTCCTGCCTTTTAATACCGTTGGTATTGCAGATATACCCTTTGTCGGGGGCAAAAACGCATCCTTGGGAGAAATGATTCAGCAGTTGCAACCTAAAGGAGTGAAAGTTCCTACAGGTTTTGCTACCACAGCTTATGCTTATAGATATTTCATCCAAGCCGCAGGTTTAGAAACCAAATTAAGAAAAATTTTTGCAACTTTAGATGTAGAAGATGTTGACAATTTGCGACAATGTGGTAAACAAGCCCGGTCGCTAATGTTAGAAACTCCATTTCCAATGGACTTGCAAGAAGCGATCGCTCGTTCCTATCAAGCTTTATGTCAAGAATACGGTGAAGATACGGACGTTGCTGTGCGTTCTAGTGCTACAGCAGAAGACTTACCCGATGCCAGTTTTGCAGGTCAACAAGAAACTTACCTCAACGTTCACGGAATTAAAAGCGTATTAGAATCTTGTCATAAATGCTTTGCGTCCATTTTTACAGATCGTGCAATTTCCTACCGTCAACTCAAAGGTTTCGATCATTTTGAAGTTGCACTGTCAGTAGGTGTGCAAAAAATGGTACGTTCTGACATGGCTTGTTCTGGTGTAATGTTCTCCATTGACACAGAAACAGGTTTTAAAGATGCAGCTTTAATTACCGCCGCCTATGGTTTAGGTGAAAACGTGGTTCAAGGTGCTGTTAACCCTGATGAATATTTAGTATTTAAACCCACCTTGAAACAAGGATATCAACCCATTCTGCAAAAACGTTTGGGAACAAAAGAAATTAAAATGGTTTATGATTTGGGTGGAACAAAATTAACAAAAAACGTTTCCGTTCCTGAATCAGAAAGAAACCAATGTGCTTTAAATAATGATGAAATATTGCAATTAGCAAACTGGGCTTGCATTATTGAAGACCATTATTCTCAAGTCCGGGGTATGTTTACTCCAATGGACATTGAATGGGCAAAAGATGGTATCACTGGAGAATTATTCATAGTCCAAGCTAGACCAGAAACAGTCCAATCTCAAAAATCGAAAACTGTTCTCAGAACTTATGTTCTCAAAGAAAAAGGTGATGTTCTGTTAACAGGTCGTAGCGTTGGCGAAATGATTGGTCAAGGTAAAGCTAGAGTAATTCTTGATGTTCACCAAATTAACCAATTCCAAGCTGGTGAAGTGCTAGTCACCAACCGTACAGACCCAGACTGGGAACCAATTATGAAAAAAGCTAGTGCTATTGTCACTAACTCTGGTGGTAGAACTTGTTTTGATGGAGAAACGAAAATTCTCACAAATCAAGGTTTTATGACCATGCAACAAATTTATGAACAAGGATATCAAGGATTATCAACTTTAGCCCTGAACACTAAAACCCATCAGATGGAATGGAAACCAATTATAGATGCAATGAAACGTACATCTCAAATAATTGGTGTGAGTGTATCTCAAACTGGGAAAGTTAGAGATAATTGCCTGCGGTTAACTCCTGATCATAAAATGGTCAATCTTAGGAATGGTGAATATACCAAAACTGAGATTCAAGAAATGTTAAATAATCAAGAAATGGTGCTTGTATCTCAGAATATTCCCACATTAGGTAATAGCAAAAATCAAGCAGCAGATTTAGCTTATCTTCTGGGAGGAATTATTACAGACGGTTCAATTTACACCAGTCGAACTCATGGAGAAGTCCAGTTTATCCAAAAATCTGTACCAGAAAAACAAGCATTCATAGCTACTATGAATGAAAAAATGAATGCTGTTTATGGTAAATCTTTTGCGACTTGTGAGAAAGCAGTATCTTCAGGTTACATCCGAGGAAAACAGGTAACAGGCCAAGCTACAGCTTATCGTGTTTATTCTAAGGCGATCGCCTATGACTTAAAAGAAAAAGAACAACAGATTACTCAAATTCTCTTAGAAAATACTCCAGAAGTTTCCTATCAATTTTTAGGAGGTGTAATTGATGGTGATGGTTGCTATGCTAATAACCGCATCAACATTTATATTTCTGAAGAAAACTTACTACAAGCTGTAATTATTGCTTGTTTGAAAATCAATACTGTTCCTCAAGTTACTAAAAACCGTAATATCTACAATGTCCAAATTGTAGAAAAATTAGAGCAAATTTTACAATATACCCAACGAGTTAAAGGAGACACTACTCCACGAACTATTCAAACTAGATTTTTTGCTGCTAATCAACTATTTGGTGACAATGTAACAAGTCCAATCAAATTGAGAAGAGATAAAAACTTACTTATTTCCGATAAACAACTGGGTGAAATGAGTGAGTTTGTAGACCTTTTACAAGGTGATCTGCGAATGCAACGAGTTGTTAAAGTTGCAGATGCAATAGACGCTGAAGTTTATAATATTACTGTTGCCGATCATCATAATTATCTAGTTTTCACGGACAAATATACTCCTGTAGTTGTTTGTAACTGTCACGCCGCAATTATCGCCAGAGAAATGGGTATTCCTGCCATAGTTGGTTGCGGAAATGCGACTACAGTTTTGAAGACAGGACAGGAAATTACTGTTAGTTGTGCTGAAGGTGAAACAGGCAGAGTTTACGCAGGTTTGTTAAACTTTGAAATTCAAGAATTACCTTTAGATAATTTGCCTCGAACCCGCACAAAAATTATGATGAATGTGGGCAACCCAGAGGAAGCTTTAGGTTTAACAGCAATTCCTAATGACGGTGTGGGTTTAGCAAGGATGGAATTTATTATTGCTAACCACATTAAGGCACATCCTTTAGCATTGTTGCATTTTGATGAATTGGAAGACGAACTAGCAAAATATAAAATTGCTGAGTTAACTTCCCAATATGAAAATAAAGCTGAATTTTTCGTAGCTCAATTGGCGCAAGGTATTGGTACAATTGCCGCAGCATTTTATCCCAAACCTGTGATAGTTCGGTTGTCTGATTTCAAGAGTAACGAATATGCTAACCTCTTAGGTGGTAGACAATTTGAACCCAAAGAAGAAAACCCAATGATCGGCTGGCGTGGTGCTTCTCGCTACTATGATCCTCGTTACCGTGAAGGTTTCGCTCTGGAATGTCAAGCCATGAAACGGGTACGGGATGAAATGGGTTTAACTAACATGGTTCTCATGGTTCCTTTCTGTCGTACTCCCGAAGAAGGACAACGGGTACTGGAAGAAATGGCGAAAAACGGCTTGGTTCGTGGTGAAAATGGTTTAGAAGTTTATGTAATGTGCGAATTGCCCAGTAACGTGCTACTTGCAGACGAATTTAGCCAAGTCTTTGACGGTTTCTCCATTGGTTCTAATGACTTGACACAGTTAACATTAGGATTAGACCGAGATTCAGAGTTAGTTGCCCATTTGTTTGATGAACGCAACGAAGCTGTAAAACGGACAATTGCTAAAGCGATCGCCACCGCTAAAGAATATAATCGCAAGATCGGTATCTGCGGTCAAGCTCCCAGCGATTATCCCGAATTTGCTAGATTCTTGGTAGAATTGGGTATAGATTCTATCAGTCTTAACCCTGATTCTGTGATCAAGACCATGTTAGAAATTGCAGCAGCAGAAGGAATGTAGTTAATTGGTAATTGGTGATTGGTAATTGGTGATTGGTAATTGGGAACAAATTGCAAGCCATAAGCTGTTACACAGCTAAATTGTATACTCATAATATTATGAACTCTTGTGGAACAGGCATACTTCGACTGCGCTCAGTACAAGTCTTGCCTGTTCCACTTATACAAATTAAATGCACAATAAACGTCTCCGGGATGCTATCAAACCATAAATTAGCTCAAGCAATAGCTGATTGTGGGTTTCATGAGTTTAAGCGTCAGCTAGAATATACAGCATATTTCATACCAGTGAGGTACAAACTCAAATCATAAAACCCTTGTGGAACAGGCATCCTGCCTGTTAACCTTGTACCTCATTTACCTCGAAACTGCTGTAAATCTAAAAAATTTGGCTGTGAAATTATAATTGCTGATAGATTTTATCCATTAAGTAAAACCTGTTCTCACTGTGTCCATAAAAAAGATAGTCTTTCCTTGTCCCAAAGAATTTATGGCTGCGAGAACTGTGGTTTGGAAATAGATAGGGATCTAAATGCAGCAATCATGTTATTGCGTCTGGCTAAGGCGTGAAAGTCTACGGAGGGATAACTGCTCCCATGCTCCCGTTGAAGTAGAAAGTAAAGTCTAGCTTTGTCTAGATTTTATATAGCAGTTGGTAATGATCACGCGATTTGTGCAAAAATCGGAAAAATATCTTTTTTCCTGTACCCCGCAATCCTACTTTCTTAATGAAAACTCTGAACACGGACACGATATAACCAGCACCCATTAATATATTTAAAATTATAGATTATATGCAATTAAACGATCAGCTAGTTACTTCAAAGAGTGTACATCAAATTATTGATCGTTATCCCTTGAGGATTAGCCCTGATAGCCCTGTAATGGATGCTATTGTCTTGATTCAAGAACAAAGTAACAGCCCAGAAATAGTCAACGCCTCAGAATCATTACCAAAAAGCAAAAATAGAAGCTATGTTTTAGTGGTAGAAGAAAGGCATTTATTAGGGATATTTACCCTGAGAGATATAGTTCGGTTAAAAGAGTTTAAATGGAATTTATTGAATACAAAAATAACTGAAGTGATGACAAAAGAAGTTATCACACTAAGAGAATCAGAGTTGCAAGATATTACCACAGTTTTGTCAATCTTGCAGCAACATGGAATCCATTATTTACCCATTGTGGATGATAGGGAAGAACTGGTAGGAATAGTTAGAGAATCTGACCTGTTAGCAGAATTGGATTTAGTGAAAATAGTTGGTGTTGTTGAGAGTTTACAAAAATATTTCCAAGAGTCACAACAGCCCGCGCATAATAGATACCGTGAGTGTAAATATCACAATAAGCAAACAGAGGAAGTATGCTGTAAAACTCAAAATATCATACACAGCTTGGTAGCAGAAAAAGTTGCCAACGAGATAAAAATTAACGAAGAACTTCAGCAAACTCTAGAAGAACTGCAAATTGTTGAGGAAGAACTACGCCAACAAAACGAACAACTCGTTGTTGCTCGTGAGATTGTAGAATTAGAAAGCCGCCGTTATCAAAATTTGTTTGAATTTACACCCTGTGGTTATTTAGTAACTGATCAATGGGGCAACATTCAACAGGCCAATCATGCAGCATCAACCTTGCTATCTGTAGACATAAAATACCTAGTAGGCAAGCCACTCAAGCTTTATATTGCTAAAGAAGATAGCCATACCTTTATATCCCGGCTGGCAGATTTAGAACAATTCCCAGAATGGGAAATTAGTATCCAACCACGAAAGGGAGAACCTTTCCCTGCTAGTGTGAAAGTAGCTGCTATGTACGATCCCCAAAATCAACAGAGTGGCTGGATTTGGTTATTTAGCAATATTAGTGAACGCAAGCAAGCTGAGGCAGCACTCACTAGATCCACTGAAGAATTAGAACAACGAGTAGCAGAACGGACGAGAGAATTGGTAATTGCTAATCAAGCTTTGCAGCAAGAAATTAAAGAGCGCAAGGAAACAGAAGCCGCCCTGCACAAGAGTGAGGAGATATTTCGGCAATTTACTGAAAACATGGACTCATATATATGGATTGGTAGCCAAGATTGCAGCCAAGTCTATTATATTAACCCGGCTTATGAGAAAATTTGGGGTCGTTCCTGCCAAAGTCTGCGAGAAAATCCTCTATCTTGGATAGAAGCAATTCATCCAGAAGACCTTGACCGCTTGATGGCAGAAGTGGATGTGTCTCATCAGCAAGGTGGAAATGCTAGTTCAGAATATCGTATTATCCATCCTGATGGATCAATACGCTGGCTGTTATCCAGACGCTTTGCGATCAAGAATGAACCAGGGCAAGTGGAATACTATGGTGGCATTGGTGAAGATATTACCGAGCGTAAACTGGCTGACCAAACTTTGCGGCAAAGTGAAGAGCGACTAACTTTAGCCCTGGAAGCGGTCAAAATGGGAATATGGGATTGGAACATGACCACCAATACCTATATATGGTCTGCTCATGTAGGTCCATTGTACGGATTGCCCAAGGGGAGTTTGTGTCCACCAACTTGTTCAGATTTCTTAGATTTAATTCATCCTGAAGACACTCAGGTTTTTACTCAAGAACTGAATCTTGCCATTGAGCAAAAAACCGAGTTTAGTGTTGAATATCGGGCTGTTTGGCCTGACGGTAGCCTGCACTGGTTAAGCACCAGAGGAAAAGTCTACTGTGACGAACAAAGTCAGCCAATACGGGTAATTGGTACAACTAGAGATATATCTGATCGCAAACAAAAAGAACAGCAAATCTACGAGCAAGCGGCTTTATTAGATATCGCTACCGATGCTATTTTTGTGCGAGATTTTGACACAAAAATCCTCTTTTGGAGTCGGGGAGCAGAAAGGATATATGGTTGGACTCAGGATGAAGCTGTCGGTAAAAACCTTCAGGATCTTTTCTGCCCTAAAACTGCACTACAAAAAGAAGTAAACGCCCTGAAAACAGTAGTTAAGATAGGAACATGGCAAGGTGAGTTACGTAAAAAAACCAAATTTGGTCAGGAAATTATTCTAGAAAGTCGTTGGACACTGATGTTTGATGCCGATGGACAACCAAAATCCATCTTAGTTGTAGATACTGATATTACAGAAAGGAAACAACTGGAAGAGCAGTTTTTCCGTACTCAAAGATTAGAAAGCATTGGTACTTTAGCCAGTGGTATTGCCCACGATTTAAATAATGTATTGACACCTATTTTAACTGCAACCCAATTACTTAAAGGCAAACTTGCCAAAAATCCAGAACGCCATCCCCAAATGCTCCATATTATTGAAAATAATGCTCAACGAGGTTCGGCTTTAGTTAAGCAAGTTTTATCTTTTGCACGGGGATTAAAAGGAGAAAAGACTATTGTACAATTTAAACATTTAATTACAGAAATTATTCAAATTGCTAAACAGACATTTCCTAAATCCATCGAATTTCGCACCTACATAATTGAAGAACTTTGGACTGTTTCTGGAGACACAACACAACTACATCAGGTATTAATGAACCTAGTAGTTAATGCCCGTGATGCCATGCCAGAAGGTGGTATGTTGACAATTTCCGCAGAAAATATGTTTATTGATGAAGCTTATGCACGGATGTATCCTGAATCAAAAGTTGGACATTATATTGTGATTACTGTCACCGATACAGGAATAGGAATGTCATCAGAAATATTAGACAGAATTTTTGAGCCATTTTTCACCACAAAAGAAGTTGGTGCTGGCACGGGTTTAGGTTTGTCAACAGTGTTAGGAATTATCAAAAGTCATTATGGTTTTGTGACAGTCTCTAGCCAAACTGGTAAAGGCAGTACATTTAAAGTATTCTTGCCATCAGTAGAATCTCCTCAAGTTCCTAGTTTAGAGCAATTGGAAATAGAACCAGGAAAAGGAGAATTGATTTTGATAGTTGATGATGAACCTCAAATACTGGATGTGGCTACAATTATCCTGGAAAATAACAATTACCAAACACTGACTGCTAGTAATGGCATTGAAGCGATCGCTCTTTATGCTCAACACAAACAGGAAATCAGTGTAATTTTAATAGATATGATGATGCCTGAAATGGATGGTATAACTACCATTCGCACTATGCAAAAAATGAACCCAGATGTACAAGTGATTGCTTGTAGTGGACTGGGTACAATAGAGTTATTGCCAGAATCAGGAGAAACAAAAGTTCAAGCAGTTTTATTAAAACCTTACACTGCCAATGATTTATTATACAGTTTAAATCAGGTAATGGGTAGTTGACAATGGACAATGGACAATGGACAATGGACAATGGACAATTATCAATTATCAATTATCAATTATCAATTATCAATTATCAATTATCAATTATCAATTATCAATTATCAATTATTTTTCTCCTATATATATACCCAAAGAGTGAGCAATTTGGACTAAATCACATTTAGGATCAACAAGAGAGGGACTTTTATCTAAAGATTTTTGGATAGGAACAGTAGTAACTTTGCCATTTTCCCAAGCTAACATTTGATCATATTTTTCTTGGGCAATTAAATCAACGGCATTTTTACCAAAAGCAGTCGCTATCAGACGGTCTAAAGCTAAAGGAATACCACCCCGTTGAATGTGTCCTAAAACAGAAACTCGCGTATCTATTAAATTGCTGCTACAGTTAGAAATTTGATCAGCGATGTATTGACCACGACCACATTTAGCAACACTGCAACTAGCAGGATTATCCAAATCTTCTAAACTGGAATTAGCACCTTCAGCAACGACAATGATGGCAAATTTACGTCGCCAGCGTTCGTGCAACGTACCGGAGGTATCGCGCAATTCGCTAAGATGATTACACAAACCTTTGATAGTATAAGAAACTTCAGGAATTAAAATTGCATCTGCACCACCAGCAATACCAGAATGTAAAGCTAAATGGCCAGCAGTGCGTCCCATCACTTCTACAATCATCACCCGGTCATGACTTGCAGCCGTAAACGTGAGACGATTAATAGCATCAACAACTGTATTTACTGCCGTATCAAAACCTATTGATCTTTCCGTTAAAGCGACATCATTATCAATAGTTTTGGGAATAGCAACTAAATTCCAATTACCCATATTTGCTAATTCATGGATAATCTTTAAACTACCATCACCACCAACAGCAATTAAAGCATCTAAACCCAAAGCTTCATAACTAGCTAAAATTGCTGGTGCAGCAGCTAAAGTATCCCCTTTATTAATACTACCTAAAATCGTTCCCCCCATATTAATTAAAGGATCAATACCACGTAGATCCCAACCATGTATATTTAAGGGGACAGTTTGCCGTTCTAATAAACCTTGGGTGGCATAAGGAATACCGACAACTTCCCAATTAAATGTAAGAGTCGCATGACTAACAGCAGCACGAATCACACAATTTAAACCAGGACAGTCACCACCACTTGTAAGAATACCGATACGTTTTTTCATAGGAGTTCAGGAGTTCAGGAGTCAGGAGTTCAGGAGTCAGGAGGAGTAATTTTTTTGAGGAGGTTAACAAAAGCTGGATGGTGTTAACTTAGGTTACAGATGACTTATTTGTTAGCATCTACACCCGCCATGAAATGAATTTCATGGCTAATAGTCAAAGTTTACTAAAGTAAACTATAGATATACAGCAGATTCGAGGTTTATGAGGTACAGTAATCAATTGAAATTTAAGTCTTAAAACTACCTTCTAAAATTCGTGTACCTCATTTACTCCAAAAGTGCTGTAGATTGATGGGTATTTTTAGTCATCTTTAGATGACTTTTGCTATGAGACTGGGAATTCATTCCCAGTCGGGTTATCGGTTTTACGCTAAGTTAATTACTAATATCAATCAGTGATTTTTCCCAGTCCCCAGTCCCCAGTCCCCAGTCCCCAATCACCTCATCTGTGTTGACATCTGTACTTGTCTACCCCATTCTGGTTTGTAACTTTGCAAAGCTTTCATATACTGAGCGCGTTCAAAGGCGCTAGGATCAGGGCAGTTAAGCTGACTCATACTACCTTGCATCTGTTTAACAGATTCATATTCATGGGTTTCCATCCATTCCCGCAAATCTTTTTCCAAGGAACGAATATGATCAATACCATGCCGTAACAACACAGAACACAGCATAGTTGCATTAGCCCCGACCATCAACATTTTGATCACATCATGGGCGTTGTGAATACCGCTAGTTGCAGCCAGACTACCTTGAATATGACCATAAAGAATAGCTATCCAGCGCAGAGGTAAACGCATTGCTTGGGGTGTACTTAAAAGTACATGAGGTTCAACATCCAAAGTTTCTAAATTAATATCTGGTTGATAGAACCGATTAAATAATACTAAACCATCAGCCCCAGCCTGATCTAAACGTTTAGCAATATTGGCAGTATTAGTGAAATAGGGACTGAGTTTTACAGCTACAGGAATTGTGACTGCACGTTTCACAGATGAGAGAATATCAATATAATTCTGTTCAATTTCTGCGCTGGTTAAATCTGGGTCAGTGGGAACATAATAAATATTTAATTCTAAAGCTGATGCTCCTGCTTCTTGCATGAGCTTACCATATTCAGTCCAACCACCCAAGGAAGAACCATTTAAACTGGCAATAATAGGAATGTCTACTTGTTCTTTGGCTTTTCTAATATGATCTAAATATTCCTCTGGACCGACATTAAAATTAGTCGGTTCAGGAAAATATGTTAAAGATTCGGCAAAACTTTCTGTACCATAAGTTAAATGATGATGTAATTCAAATTTTTCTAAGGTTAATTGTTCTTCAAAAAGCGAGTGCATCACCACAGCAGCAGCACCAGCATCTTCCATTAATTTGATGTTATCAACTTCTTGAGAAAGGGGAGAAGCTGAAGGTACAAGGGGTGATTTTAATTCTAATCCTAGATATGTTGTTGTGATGTTCATAGGTTTGGTAATTGGTGATTGGTAATTGGTGATGCAATTTTGGATTTTGGATGTTGGATTGTTTTTTCATTTCCAATCTAAAATCTAAAATCTAAAATCTAAAATTTTCTTCCCCATCTCCCCATTTTTATTTAACGGTTGGAGGTGGTTACACCTTTGTTATTACTATTTGATTCTGGTTTGGGGTTAGGATTTTCAACAGGTTTATTTTCTGGTTCTTGATGTTGACTTTCCTGTAATTTTCTGGCGGCTAAATATTGGTACATTTGCCAACGAGTATTAACATCAGTTTGGGCTTCTTGTAGTAGTTCTTTTGCCCTTTCTGAGTTAATTTTGGTCAACATTTTAAATCTATTTTCCATGTACATGGAATTTTCTACTGGTATTCTGGGTGTGCGTGAATCAAGTTGTAATGGGTTTTGTCCTTGTTCTGCACGATCTGGATTATAACGATACAATAACCAGCGTCCAGAGTCTACAGCAGCTTTTTGATTTTGCATTCCTGTAGCCATATTAATACCATGAGCTACACAATGACTGTAGGCGATAATTATTGATGGTCCATCGTAAGCTTCTGCTTCTAAGAAAGCTTTTAATGTGTGTTCATCTCTTGCACCCATTGCCACACTAGCAACGTAAACATTACCATAGGTCATGGCTATTAAACCCAGGTCTTTTTTAGTTGCTGGTTTACCACCTGCGGCGAATTTTGCCACTGCACCTTTGGGGGTAGATTTGGACATTTGACCGCCAGTGTTAGAATAAACTTCTGTGTCTAATACCAGAATATTCACATTGCGACCACTGGCAATTACATGATCTAATCCACCGTAACCAATATCATACGCCCAACCATCACCACCAATAATCCAAACACTCTTTTTCACTAAATAATCAGCTAACGATTTTAGATTTTGGATTTTGGATTTTAGATTGCTTTCAGTTGCAGGTTCTAAAATTTGATCTAATCTTTGTTTGAGAATTGATACCCGTTCTCTTTGTTCGTAAATATCTGCTTCGTCTTTTTGTTCAGCGTTGAGGATATCTGTAACTAGAGATTCACCTATTTGGGGTGCAAGTTGTTGGAGTAAATAAGCTGCTATTTCCGCTTGTTTGTCAATGGAAACGCGGAAACCTAAACCAAATTCGGCGTTATCTTCAAATAAACTATTGGACCAAGCTGGACCTCTACCTTCAGCGTTTTTTGTCCAAGGTGTGGTAGGTAAATTACCACCATAGATAGATGAACAACCGGTTGCGTTTGCTACGATCATGCGATCGCCAAATAATTGTGTGACTAATTTAATATACGGTGTTTCTCCACATCCTCCACAAGCACCAGAGAACTCAAATAACGGTTCTTGCATTTGTTGTTGATTAATTCTATTCAACTTCAAATTGCGGCGGTCTGGATTTGGTAAATTTAAGAAGAAATCCCAGTTTTCCCGTTCTGGTTCTCTTAATGGTCTTTGTTCTGCCATATTAATGGCTTTTTTCTTAGGTTCGGCTTTATTTTTCGCTGGACATACATCCACACATAAAGCACAACCTGTACAATCTTCTGCTGCTACTTGAATGGTAAATTTTAAATCATGCCAATCATGTTCTTTTGCATTGGCACTCTTGAAGGTTGCAGGGGCATTTTCTAACTGTTCAGGTTCATAAACTTTACTGCGGATAACGCTGTGAGGACATACCATCACACATTTACCACATTGAATGCAAACGTCTGGGTCCCAAACAGGAATTTCTAGGGCAATATTGCGTTTTTCCCATTTTGATGTTCCTGTGGGATATGAACCATCACAAGGTAATGCACTCACTGGTAAATCATCACCTTCACGGGCAATTATTTTACCTAAAACATCACGCACAAATACAGGTGCATAATCGGGGATTGGTGATTGGGGACTGGTGATTGGTGATTGGGTGGTTTTTTCTTTGGTGGTGATTTCGTAGAGATTATCCAAGGTTTTATCAACTGCTTGAATATTCATTTGGACGATTTCTTCGCCTTTTTTACCGTAGCTTTTACGGATTGATTTTTTAATTTGTTCTATTGCTTCTTCTCTTGGTAAAACACCGGAAACAGCAAAGAAACAAGTTTGCATGACGGTGTTAATACGTCCACCCATGCCCGTTTCCCGTGCAACTTTATAGGCATTAATGACGTAGAATTTGAGATTTTTGTTAATTATCTCTTCTTGCATGGAAGCAGGTAATTTATCCCATACTTCATCTTTGTCATAAGGTGCGTTAAGTAAGAATGTGCCACCAGGAACGATATCTTTTAACATCGGGAATTTTTCTACAAATTCCCATTGATGACAAGCGACGAAGTTAGCTTTGGTAATTAAATAGGTAGAGCGAATTTGTTGAGTTCCAAACCGCAAATGAGAAACTGTGACAGAACCAGATTTTTTAGAGTCGTAAACAAAGTAACCTTGAGCATAATTATCTGTTTCTTCACCGATAATTTTGATGGAGTTTTTGTTTGCACCGACTGTACCATCAGCACCTAAACCATAGAATATTGCCCTCACTATGCTATCAGGTTCAATGTTAAATTCTGGGTCATATTCTAGGCTAGTGTGGGTGACATCATCGTTAATCCCAACTGTAAAATGATTCTTGGGAGATCCCCCCTTGCCCCCCTTATCAAGGGGGGTTACGTTCTCATTGCCCCCCTTATCAAGGGGGGTTACGTTCTCATTGCCCCCCTTATCAAGGGGGGTTGGGGGGATCAAATTATCAAATACAGCTTTTACCATTGCGGGTGTAAATTCTTTGGATGATAAACCATACCTACCACCCACAATCAATTTTAGATTTTGGATTTTGGATTTTGGATTTGCTTCTTGAATTGCAGTGACGACATCTGTATAAAGAGGTTCCCCTATTGCACCTGGTTCTTTGGTTCTGTCTAAAACGGCAATACTTTGAGTAGTTTTTGGTAAAGCATCAATAAATCTTTGGGTGTCAAAAGGTCGATATAATCTAACTTTAACTACCCCTACTTTTTCCCCTTGTTTGTTGAGATAATCTACAGTTTCATGGACTGTTTCACAACCAGAACCCATGAGGATAATAATTCTTTCTGCTTCTGGATCTCCGTGATATTCAAATAGTTTATATTCTCGCCCTGTAATTTCGGCGAATTGATCCATTACCTTCTGAGTGATATCTGGGCAAGCTAAATAAAATGGGTTTACTGTTTCCCGTGCTTGAAAGTAAACATCGGGGTTTTGGGCTGTTCCTCTTAATACTGGGTTATCTGGAGTTAATGCCCGTGAACGATGGGCTATAACTAATTCTATGGGGATGATTTTTTGTAAGTCTTCTGTTGTTAATGTTTCTACTTTATCTACTTCGTGAGAGGTGCGAAAACCATCAAAAAAGTGTAAGAAAGGAATGCGAGATTCTAAACTTGCACGGGTGGAAATAACGGCAAAATCTTGAGCTTCTTGTACAGATGCAGCGCATAGCATGGCAAAACCAGAACCTCTAGTAGCCATGACATCGCTATGATCACCAAAAATTGATAAAGCTTGAGCCGCTAATGATCTGGCTGCAATATGAAATACTGTAGGTGTCAGTTCACCGGCAATTTTGTACATATTCGGGATCATTAACATTAATCCCTGAGATGCGGTAAAAGTGGTAGTCAGTGAACCGGTTTGTAATGCACCATGCACCGCACCGGCAACGCCCCCTTCACTTTGTAACTGTACCACTGTGGGAACAGTTCCCCAAATATTGGGTTTATTTTCACTCATCCAAGCATCAGACCATTCTGCCATCGGTGAAGATGGTGTGATGGGATAAATGGCAATGACTTCATTGAGTGGATAGGCTACTCTGGCAACTGCTTCATTACCGTCTATGGTGGCAAATGTTCTGGTTTTCATATTAATTAACCTTTGAGAATTTCTCAACTCTGGGTAATTCGTAAAAGGGAAAAAATTGTACCCAGTATCCAGTACCCAGTACCCAGTAACCAGTCCCCATTACCTAGTTTCCAGTATCCGGGTGTCTACCTTGAAACTAAACTGAAAATTTGAGGAACTTGTGAGGAAAACTCATATTTGAGGGTTTAACAAAACTATATACAGCAGGAGTCAGGAGTAAAACTAGCTTGGTGTATAGGTTTCAATTTAGATTCTGTACCTCATTGATCTGCAATCTGCTGTAAATGCTGTCTAATTGTTGAAATATACTCGGTTAAAGCCCCCATTAATTTTAATTTTTAATTTTTATCAGAAAGTGGATTGTATAGAACAGCCAATAACTTCTACATTAATGCTGATGCGAATGCGGCAAGCAACATTTTAAGAAAAGTAAAGGCAATACTGGAATTAAATTTCAGTAGAGTTACTAGAGGCACTTTGACAATGCCTTTGAGAGTTCGTTTTGGAGCTACTCAAGAATCTGCGCTCCTTTAGGAAGCAGAGTGTCAACTACCCTCACAACTTCCTCAAATTCTAGCTGTAAGTTAAGAGTAGATTAATGACTAGATGTAAACATTCAGCTATCAGTAATCAGTAATCAGCCAATAGCAGCAATAACAAAGATTCAGAAATTTTAATTTCAGGAATGTTATCTGCATCTGTTTATTTTCAATCTTTGTATTTAAATATTTTAGGTACAGAAGTAAACCGATGTAAACTGATGGTTGAATGATTATGACTAGATAGCAGTTAATATTTGTACAACAAGGGTCCAGGAAATTCCTACATTAAATTTTCATACCTAGTTGGAGACAGGGTTGGCATCAAAAATATTATTATTTACACCAAAACCTATGATTGACAATGTGCTGCCAATTAATATTGTCAGAAAGATTAATCAGGATTTAGCAATAAGTGGACAACTTACACCAGATCAACTACAACAACTGGCTGATGATGGTTATAAGTCTGTGCTAAATCTATGTTTTGCAGATGAACCAAGCTTCTGGCACAATGAACAGGAAAAAAGTCAACTTTTAGGATTATCCTATGTTAATCTGCCTACAAAAATTGAAAATCTCACATATCCATCTGCAAACCAGATTTTTCAAATTATTAGGGAAATTCCTAAACCTCTGTTGATACATTGTGATAATTCCAAACGTTCAGCAGCTATAGTCTTATTATATATTTCTACTAAACAGGGAATTACCTTTGACCAAGTGTGGCAAAAAACTATTAATTTAGACCTGCTATAGTTAGTTAGCCGTAAAGAACAGGAAACAGGGATAGAATCAAGTCAAAAATCAAAAGTCAAAATTAATAACTTCTGCCTCCTGCCTCCTGCCTCAAGAGGGCAACCACAGGGGGTTTGCCTCTACTTAGTTATTGTTGAAAGTTGGAGATGAAGTTCCCCGATGATCATTATTGACAGATTGCAATTTCTGTTTAGTTGTAGATGTTGATGTTGTGACAACTTGGCTATTTTCTTTCATGATTCTGCTATAAGTTCGCTGGGGTATATAATGCAGTGGATTATAGCCAATAAAACGCAAAATCAACACACAAGCCCAGGAATATCTCCCATCCGCAATCGCTTCAATAATCTGATTTAATTCGTCAGGAGTAATAACATTCTCAAAGGTAGCTGGAGAAGAAGAAACTCGGTAATTCATGACTAGCCCTGATAAAATTTGTAGTTTTTGGTTTACATTATCTGCGGTCTCAACTGGTCTGTTGCCTATGCTTAAATAATTGCCAAAAAGCTAAAATAAAGACGGCGTATTGTCAGTTTTTCTTAGTGCAAAATCAAAAGAAGATAATAGTGAAATATCTATGCACTAAGAGAGATTTTGGCTGACAAATAACCACGAATAGATTTAGAAATTTTTGGCAATCATCCCTAGAGGAGCGAATAATATAAATGTATTAATTACTCCTATTCACTGGAAATTGCCCTTGATGAGTTGATAGTTAACTTCTAACTGAGAAATTGGCTCGATCATTATTGTCACTTTTACTATTCCCCCTTACATTAAATTTATTTTAATTCTAGACAAAGGTTATCAAAAGTTATTTATGTTAATACCTCAGTCAATTGTGTGATTAGAAAAAATAGGAAACACCAACAATCATCTGATATGCAGAATACTATTTTTTGGCGAGCATTTTAGCCAAGTTGGCAATTTTTATATAAAGAAATTATAATTGATGGCATTTTTTGTATCTTGTTTAAATGCCTATTTAAATAGTGTCACACAAGGCGTTTACAAAAGTGCAATCAGCAGCTAATGAATCAAATAACGTTTGTTGCTAGTTAGCTCACAGGTGACTATGGCTTGATTAAAGGTTGTTATTTTCTTGGTTTCTGAATAACTAATACTCAGAAATCTAACTAAAGTCAGTATTCAGCCGTCAGCTATCAGCTTTCAAGGCTAAAATACAAACAATAATCACAAATACACAAAGTGTAAACTTCCTCAATTAATGCTGCTAAATTTTTGTTTCTGCCATTATAAGCTGATTACTGATTACTGATAGCAGTCTTACTTACTAACTAAATATATTGTTCTCTATCTCAGGAATTACTTCATGGTTTCACACCAGAGTTAGACGCGATAATTTTGACAATTTATTTATAATCGCAGAGGAAATGCACCTTACCCAACCCATCTTTTAAAACGATGGTTTTTAAGGTGATAAAAGTGAGGTTGTAGGTGTTATATTTGAGTAATTCCCTATGTATGAATTATTTCAGGCTATTTTAAACAGTGAAGAAAAAGCTGAAATTCGTCAGTTTCTCTGTACCTTATATAGTCAGGATAAACGTTATTTTTTAAGAAATGAAATTTTGCAAGCTTTTGCAGATTATTGTCATCAATCTCAAAAACCTGCTTATTTTTACCATTCTTCTTCTTTAGGAACACTTATTCATTATACCCATGAGATAATTTTGGAAAGGGAAAATACTTGGTTTGTAGTTAGACCGAGAATTGCTAGTCAAGAAGTATGGAGACTAACTTCAGATTTTACTCAGTTTGATTTAATGACTCCTAAAGAATTTTTAGATGTGAGCGATCGCTTAGTCAATCGTTACCAATCTCACATTCTAGAAATTGATTTGCATCCATTTTACCAAGCATCTCCCAGAATTAGCGACCCCAGAAATATTGGTCAAGGTTTGACTTTCCTTAACCATTATCTCTGCAATCAATTTGTTACTGATCCCCAATATTGGCTAGATAAATTGTTTCAAGCATTACAAGGCATACAATACAATGGTATGCGGTTGTTGATTGGCGATCGCATTCGTTCTGGTATTCAGTTTGCTAAACAAATTAAACCAGCAATCACTTTTTTAAGCGAACTTCCCCCTCACCAACCCTACCCAGAATTTCGCTTTCAACTTCAACAACTTGGTTTTGAAGCAGGTTGGGGTAACAATGCAGCGCGATTCAAAGAAACCCTAGAACTCTTACAAAGACTCATCGACACGCCCCAACCTTCCCTCCTGGAAGCCTTTGTATCGCGTATACCCGCAGTTTTTCGCGTTGTTCTTGTTTCTATACATGGTTGGGTAGCGCAAGAAGACGTTTTAGGAAGGGAAGAAACATTAGGTCAAGTTATTTACGTCCTTGAACAAGCACGCAGCTTAGAAAACAAACTACAAGAAGAAATTAAACTTGCTGGTCTGGACTGCTTGGGTATCAAACCTCATGTAATTATTCTGACTCGCCTGATTCCCAACTGTCAAGGAACATTTTGTGACCTGCGATTAGAAAAAGTTAACAACACAGAAAACGCTTGGATTTTGCGAATTCCCTTTACAGATTCCCATCCAGAAATTACCAATAACTGGATTTCCAAATTTGAAATTTGGTCTTATTTAGAAAAATTTGCTCAAGATGCAGAAAAAGAACTATTAGAGCAATTTCAAGGTAAACCAAATTTGATTATTGGTAACTACAGCGATGGTAACTTAGTTGCTTTTCTACTCTCCCGTAGTTTAAAAGTCACTCAATGCAATATAGCCCATTCCCTAGAAAAACCGAAAAACCTATTTAGTAACTTATATTGGCAAGAATTAGAAGAAAAATATCACTTTTCTGCCCAATTTACAGCCGACTTAATTAGCATGAATGCAGCAGATTTTATCATTGCTTCAACCTATCAAGAAATTGTGGGGACACCAGACACAATGGGACAATATGAATCTTACAAATGTTTTACCATGCCCGAATTATATCATGTAGTTGATGGCATTGATTTATTCAATCCAAAATTTAATATGGTTGCTCCGGGAGTCAGTGAAACATTCTTTTTTCCCTATAACCAAACAGAAAAAAGAAATCCTCAAGAAAGCCAACACATTCAAAACTTATTATTTCACCAAGAAGATGATCACATTTTCGGTAAATTAGAAGATATTAACAAAAGACCAATTTTTGCAGTTGCACCCATTACCTCAATTAAAAACCTGACTGGTTTAGCAGAATGTTTTGGTAAAAGTCAGGAATTCCAATCACGGTGTAACCTAATTTTATTAACCAGCAAATTATCTCCCGATGAAGCCACAAACCCAGAAGAAGCAGAGGAAATAGAAAAACTACACAATATTATTAACCAGTATAATATCTACAATAAAATCCGTTGGTTAGGAATGCGCTTACCTAGCAGTAAAATCGGTGAAGCATATCGCATAATTGGCGATAAACAAGGAATATTTGTGCATTTTGCCCTTTATGAAGCCTTTGGACGCAGCATTTTAGAAGCCATGATTTCCGGCTTACCAACCTTTGCCACAAAATTCGGGGGAGCATTAGAAATTATCGAAGATTGGCAGAATGTATTTCATCTCAACCCAACAGATTTAGAAGGTACAGCTAAAACAATTATCAACTTTTTAGATAAATGTGAATCCCACCCAGAATATTGGCAAGAAACTTCACAATGGATGATTGAGAGAATTAGACATAAATATAACTGGAATCTCCACACTGAACAATTATTAGTCTTAGCTAAAATGTTTAGTTTTTGGAACTTCATTGCCCCAGAAGACAACGAAGCCAGAGATAGATATATGGAAACATTATTTTATCTCATTTATAAACCAAGAGCAGAAAAAATTATCCCCCACACACAACAACAACAAAAACAATACCTTCCCATTTAAAAACCTGAAATCTAAAATTCTTAAAAAAATCAACGTAGCCACACCAAAAACTCTCTCAAACTCTCTTACCTTTGTGTACTTTGCGTCCTTTGCGGTTCAATCATATCAAGCCGAAATTGTCAATCGTTAGGTAAAAAAAACTACACAACGGGGATCCCGGATTTCTCTCTTTTTTCTCCCTCCGCGCCTCTGCGCCTCTGCGTGAGAAACATTCCATTCATTTAGTAATATTTAATAATAAAAATGGAAAAACAACAAGATTTCATCTACACAGACTGGATATTAATAGAAAACCAGTTTAATCCTGAAAAATTACACGCTAGAGAAACAATTTTCACCATTGGTAACGGTTATTTAGGAACAAGAGGCAGCTTTGAAGAAAGCTATCCCCGTGCATTACCTGCTACATTCATTCACGGTGTTTATGACGATATTCCCGTAGTTTATACCGAACTGGCTAACTGTCCAGACTGGCTACCATTGATAGTGATGATTGATGGCGATCGCTTTCGTCTCGATCAAGGTACAATATTGCAGTACAACCGTGAACTCGACCTGCGTCAAGGCGTTCTTAGCCGTTATCTGCGTTGGCGCAGTCCCACAGGAAAAACCATAGATATCAGCTTTGAACGCTTTGTCAGTTTAGCGGATCATCATGTATTAGGACAACGCTGCCAGTTAACCACAGTAGATTTTCATGGATTAATTGAAATACAATCCAGTATCAATGGCTACCCAGAAAATAAAGGTTTTAATCACTGGGAAGGACTAGATCAAGGGAAATTTGACCAAGGTTTCTGGTTACACAGTCGCACCCGCTATTCTCGTATTGATATCGGCATGGCTGCAAAAATGACCATTTCAGGCGTGGAAGCGGCTATGCAAATCAATACCGCACCAGGTTATCCTAGCATCAGCGCCACTTTTTTCTCTGAACCACAGCAAACCGTAACCATAGAAAAAATTGTTACTGTTTTTACCTCTCGTGACGTTGATCAACCAGTATCAGCCGCCCAGTCAAAACTCGCCCAGTTACCAGATTATATAACTCTTCGTGATGCGAATGAACAAGCTTGGTCTGAGGTTTGGCAACAAAGCGACATTCTCATTGAAGGTGATAGCAAAGCCGCTTTTGCTGTGCGTTATAATTTATTTCAATTGCTAATTGCTGCTCCCCGTGATGATGAAAGGGTGAGTATTCCCGCAAAAACCTTGTCTGGGTTTGGTTATCACGGCCATATTTTTTGGGATACGGAAATTTTTATCTTGCCATTTTTTACCTTTACTCAACCAGCACTAGCTCGGAATTTACTGACTTATCGCTATCATACCTTAGATGGGGCGCGACGCAAAGCAAGTCATTATGGATACCAAGGGGCGATGTATGCCTGGGAAAGTGCGGTGACTGGGGATGAAGTAACACCACGCTGGGCGCTACCGAGTGATTATTATGCTGAAGATGTGCGTATTTGGTGTCGTGACAGGGAAATTCATATTAGCTCAGTTATTCCCTATGCTGTATGGTACTATTGGCGAGTCACTGGGGACGATGAATGGCTGAGAGATTATGGTGCAGAGATAATTCTAGATACCGCAATTTTCTGGTCAAGTCGCGTTGAATTTAATCCTCACACTCAACGTTATGAAATACGTAGCGTTATAGGTGCGGATGAATACCATGAGTTAGTACATAACAATAGTTTTACTAACCGTATAGTTCAGTGGCATCTGGAAAAATCTTGTATAGTTAATAACTTATTATGTCGTAATTTCCCAGAACACGCTGAGGAACTAGAGAAGAAATTGCACCTGACTGACGAAATCAGAAACCATTGGCAAGAAATCATTAATAAAATCTGGATTCCCTACGACCCAGAAACGGGATTAGTTGAGCAATGTGAGGGATTTTTCCAGTTAGATGATATTAACTTAGCAGACTACGAACCGCGTCAAAAGTCAATGCAAGCGATTTTAGGTATTGAAGGTGCAAATAAACACCAAGTCCTGAAACAACCTGATGTTTTAATGCTACTTTATCTCATGCGGGAATCTAGTGAATTTCCTTACAGTAGAAAAAATTTAGAAGTAAATTGGAATTATTACGCACCCCGCACGGATATTACTTATGGTTCTTCCCTTGGTCCAGCTATTCACGCGATATTAGCCGCAGATTTAGGGAAAACCCAAAAAGCTTATGAACGCTTTATGCAAGCGGCAATGGTGGATTTAGAAGATATCCGGGGGAATGCTCATGAAGGTATTCACGGTGCTAGTGCTGGAGGTGTTTGGCAAGCTGTGGTTTTCGGTTTTGGAGGTATTAAATTTACCGATAATCAGCCAGTAGCCCATCCCCATTTACCTCCTGGTTGGACACGCTTAAAGTTTAAATTATACTGGCGTGGCAAATGGCATAATTTTGATTTACTCCGGGAAAAAGGGACTGAGAAAAAATCTGCTACTAATATTCAAGGTGTGATTTTTGATTTAGATGGTGTTTTAACGGATACTGCTGAATATCACTATCAAGCTTGGCAAAGGTTAGCAAATGAGGAAGGTATACCTTTTAGCCGTCAAGCTAATGAGGCCTTACGGGGAATTTCTCGCCGTGCTTCCTTGATGTTGATTATTGGGGATAGGCGATATTCTGATACACAGATCCAGGAGATGATGGAGCGTAAAAATGATTACTATGTGGAATTGATTGAAAATATTACTCCTGATAATTTGTTACCAGGTGCGGTTTCTTTGTTGGATGATTTGCGTCAAGCGGGGTTAAAAATTGCCCTTGGTTCAGCGAGTAAAAATGCTCGTCTGGTTGTGGAAAAGTTGGGAATTAGTGATAAACTGGATGCGATCGCTGATGGTTATAGTGTACATAAACCCAAACCCGCACCAGATTTATTTTTATTTGCAGCCCAGCAGTTAGGACTGCCACCTCAGCAATGTGCAGTGTTTGAAGATGCAGCAGCAGGTATAGATGCAGCTTTAGCCGCAGGTATGTGGGCGGTGGGTATGGGACCACAGGAAAGGGTGGGAAATGCTCACATTGTTTTACCCAGTTTAGCAGGGATGACTTGGGAAAAATTGCAAGAGAAATTTAGGGATATTGCTTTACAGCCCACATTCCCCACCCTAACCTAAATTTTTGACTTTTGACTTCCTTTCTCCACCATCTAAAGCACGAGAAAGTATCAATGCCAAACTTCCATACTTTCTCTCAGTGGTTTTGGTTCACTGGATTTCTTTATAAAAAACAAAACTCTATAAAGTTTTAAAACCTTATAGAGTCACATTTTCAATTTGGTGGCGGGAAGTGGATTTGAACCACTGACCTTCGGGTTATGAGCCCGACGAGCTACCAGGCTGCTCTATCCCGCGTCGCTTTCGTCTCTTGACTTTTTTAATATAACTCATAGTCAAGAGTTTGTCAACTACAAAAGCGATAATTCTCCAATTACCTCTAAACGCTTGTATTTCCCCAAGTTCATGAATTTCTCGGCCAGGCTTTGGGCAACGCTGGGACTAATCCAGCCCATTTGTTGAAGTACATGAATAGCTACGGCATATTTTGCCCGTTTAGCTCCATCCATAACTTTAATAGCCAATCCCATCCCTTCACCAAGTCGGCCAATGCACTGTACTCCTTCCGCACCTGATTTACTGACCAGTTCACCTGGAGTTAAGCGCATCAATTCTGTGTCAAATTCACCTTCTCCAGCCACCATAGTCGGATGGTGATTCATGGCGCGGACAATGCGTTCCATATCTAAGTTATTGCTGGAGGCGAGTACAGCATATAAAGAAGCCATGTGACCGAGTTGCATGAGATATGTGGGAGCGCCGCAGTCGTCATGAACACCGATAAATTCGGCTGCTGGCATTCTCAATAATTCTGCTACCTTGGAGAGAATTAACTGCTGAACAGGGTGTTTACGATCCAAGTAGTTATTTAAAGGCCAATGGCGTTGCTGACAAACTGCTAACATTCCGGCGTGTTTACCAGAGCAATTGTATTCTAGGGTGCTGCGTTTACCTTCAGGAACTGGACATTGCAAGGCGCTGGGGTCAAGGTCAGCCCGCCAGAGGATGTTAAATACTTGTCGTACCTGTTCCATGCTGCCTTTGTGGGAACTGGTAATGATGGCTAAGTCACGATCGCTCAAATCATAACGTTCCAGTGTGCCTGTACTGGTGACAGCTAATGCCTGAAATGGTTTGAGGGCTGAACGGACAAAGGCAGCGGTTTCGGCGTTGCCAGCAACAGATAGAACTCGTCCCCGGTCGTCGCTGACTACAGCCTGGACTATATGCCTAGATTCGATAATACCTTCCCGCAGTAACCGGACTTCCAGTGCTGTGGCTTGTGTTCGTTTTCCCATTGTCATGGGTTCATATCTATTTTGTAGGTTGTCAGTGGTCAGTTGTCAGTGGTCTGTTGGAAAAGGCAAAAGGCAAAAGGCAAAAGGCAAAAGGATAAATTTCATTTTTTCTGTGTTCCTAATGACTAATGACTAATGACTAATGACTAATGACTAATTTACAAATGCCAAACTATAGTACCAATAAGATACATTAAAGCCAAGGCGGCAAAGGTAATTTGCAAGCGTTGGAGAATAGGTTTAATTTCGTAGGAGACAATGAGGCGATCGCGGACAATGACTTCCTGGGGTTTTGTCCAGGTTTGGCCGTCATACCAGCCTGATTCTTCATAGAAGACTGTGGAACTATAAAGGCGATCGCGCACATAGAACCAACCCAAATACAATCGCACCAATATCAGCACTACTCCCACACTGGCAGCAGCAGATCCACAGAGAATAAAATGAACTATATGCTTTTGTGGAGGAAAGCTGGCCGCTGCTACTGGACCTGCAACCAGCCACGACCAACCCCAAATCCAGAAAATTTGGGTGAGATAATTACGCCAGCTTAAGGTAGTATCCCGAAATAGCCAGGAATTTTTTAATTCTTCATACTCATTGAGTGGTTGCTGTTCTGTGGGAACTGGGCAGTTAGAAACCGATGATCTCATCATCTTGGTTTATCCTCAACCTGATCAGAGTTTGGCAGTGAAATGCGTTCGGCATGAATCCAGAATGCTTCTAAATTATAAAACTCTCGTTCCTTGGGCATCATAATGTGAACAATCACATCTCCATAGTCTTGTAGCACCCAACTCCCCTCAGCTTTTCCTTCTGACCTTAACGGACGACGTTGCAGGTCTGTTTCTACTTTCTCTTCTATTGCTGCGGCGATCGCTCTCACTTGTACCCTAGAATAGCCTGTCATGATCACAAAGTAATCAGACAGATAAGAGACATCTGCTACTTTCAGCAATAAAATCTCACCTGCTTTGCGTTCTGATCCAGCTTCAGCTATGGTTACAGCTAATTTTTCACTCAGATTATCAGTTTCCGCCATTGAGGTGTTCACTGTTGTTTTGGTCAGTGGAACAGATTCTAATGGTAAATTTCTTGGGAAATAATCAGTCATTCAACCTCAGTTGCTTGTTTCCTTTTTTTGTTACAAATTGTCTGATGTGGTTACAAACAACTTGCAATTGTGTGAATAGGTTTTTTTGAATACTAACAAAAAAATCGGTGTTTAGGGGTATAACCCAGGCGAGAAAAAAGGAATCCTTCTTGAGATTAACTGCTATTTATGCAGTTAGCTGACTGCTGATTGCTAATTGTTTACTGCTGTTTTTACCGATGCAGAGCTACTATTTCCATTATTTGCTATCAAAGACTCCTAGAAGTCCTGATTCCTAACGAATAAATATGTAAACACACAAAAAATTTACCCAGAGCCGATCTAATGAGCTTGGGTAAATTTTAAAATGTAATTTTTACGAATTGTGGAAACTGCTGAATTTTAAACAGCACCGCTGTTTTTGTTAAACAAAATGATTATAGTTTTAAGCATCAGCTTTAAGTCATAAATTAAACTCCAATTTTGTTGATACTGCAAATCAAGACGAATAACATCCTCAAAACTGCGTACTGTCGAGCGGCCATTGACTTGCCATTCACCGGTCATCCCTGGTTTGACATCTAAGCGTTGCCACTCTGGTACTTCATATCGTTCTACTTCATCGGGGGTAGGTGGCCTAGTACCAACTAAACTCATTTCGCCTTTGAGGACATTCCAAAATTGGGGTAGTTCATCCAGGCTGGTGCGCCGTAAAAAGCGTCCTACCTGGGTAATTCTAGGATCGTTATCATTTTTAAAGAAAGCACCTTGGACTTGGTTTTGAACTTGAGATTTCTTGGCTTCCGCATCGACACACATAGAGCGGAATTTCCAAATAGCAAAACGCTTACCCATCCACCCACAGCGGGTTTGTTTAAAGAAAATCGGACCAGGATCGTTGATTTGAATAGCGATCGCAATAGGAATGAATAAAAATGCTGTAATTATTAAACCCACCAATGATCCCACTATGTCAATCAATCTTTTCATCCAAGAGGCCACAGAAGGATGTGTTTGAGGTAGGGGATCTGCTTTGCGAGAGTTAGTGATCCGATTATTTTCTTTAATATGATTAGGTTCTATGGGACTAACGCTGTGAGGAGACTCAATAGAAAATACCTGATCTAATCCTGTGAGGTCGAGAACTGCCATCACTTGAGGGGTAACATTACGAAGTCTGAATCCGATCCCTTGTTCTTGGGCATATTTAAAATTACTCACCAAAGACCCCAAACCACTACTATCCATAAAGATCGTATTTTGGAAGTCAATGATCAAGTGTTGGGGATGGGTATCAGCTTGGATGAGGCTTTGGCAGGTTTGCTTAAAGCGTACAGCCTCAATTACACTTAATCGCATTGAAGCTTGTACTATTGCTGTATCGTTCAGGTAAGTAACTGGGAAATTTGCCTCTGTGGGTTGGCTACTCATGAAGCTATGCAATTTGGTTGCCATTGGGATCTAATCTGCCAAACATTATTTTTTCCTGGAAAACTACTTAACCTAATTTTGAAAAAAATAAGATTAAGGATAGGTGAGTAGTTTTTCGCGCAGAGATTTGGAGATTGCCGAACACGGTTCACAATGGAAAAAGAAGCTAGAAACCTACTGGTTTCATACCCAATCGGTGTCAGCGACTGTGCTAGACCACAGACGAACGCGTTCCTCTCTATCATCTCATGATTGCTACAACTACAGTTAAACCTACAGCACGCCTGGTTGAAGTTTTCTCCGCTATTCAAGGAGAAGGTCTCAACGTCGGGACTCGTCAAATTTTTATTCGCTTTGCAATATGTGACTTGCGTTGTCACTTTTGCGATAGCGCCAATACATGGATTGCACCCTCTGTATGTCAGATAGAGCGTTCACCAGGATTGCGAGATTTTGAAATCCACTCTAATCCTATTCCTCTGGCCACGTTGATCAAATGGATGGAAAGGCAAAATTTACCTTTTCTACACGATAGCATCAGCTTAACTGGAGGTGAACCGCTTCTTCATGCTCCATTTTTGGCGCAATTTTTGCCGGAAGTGCGATCGCTGACCAATTTGCCCATATATCTGGAAACTGGGGGACATCGCCCTGAGCAACTGGACATGATTCTCCCGTACCTTGACTCTGTAGGCATGGATTTAAAATTGCCTAGTGTGAGTGGCGAAAGTCATTGGACAGAACATGAAAAATTTCTCCAAATATGCTTTGATGCAAATTTAGAGATTTTTGTCAAGATAATTGTCTCTCAAAGGACTGATCCTGGCGAATTGGAACGAGCAGCTTTATTAGTTAATGGTATATGTCAGGATATTCCTATATTTCTGCAACCTGTGACACCTTTAGCAGAATCTCAAAAATTCAGTCAGGTAGCTGTAGAAGCCCCTACACCAAACCAAGTTTTAGAATGGCAAGCTTTGATGAAGCGATTTGTGAAACAAGTGCGGGTGATCCCCCAGACCCATAAGATGTTGAAGCAGTTGTAGGGGACTGGAGACTGGGGATAAAATTTTGGATTTTGGATTTTGGATTTTGGATTGTTTTTGTCAACTCCAATCTAAAATCTAAAATCTAAAATCTAAAATTATTCTGCCTCCTGCCCCCTGCTTCCTACAGTTCACCTTCATCCATAGTTCGAGATTTATTTTTGGCTTTGTTGGCGCTGCGTTTGAGGGCGGAAAGTCTGGCTTCATAACGGGAACGCTGACGTTTACCGGGGGTGGTGTCAATTAAGGTTTTTAAGGCACTGCCTAAACTCTTGTAGGCGTTGGGGAGACTATAACCAAAACGAGTTGCTAAGGCGATCGCTTTTTCGTCAGCATCAATTAATTCTTTGATTTGCTTTTCCCCATTATTCTTTTGATAGAGTCGCCAACCGGAAACACCACAAAGCGCCAATGCTAACACCAGCAGTAAGCCATCCTGTACCCATAATTCACCTACAGCACCACCTAAACCAATAGCCAGTGCGGCCATTTCCCAACCATCTTTAGGAATGGTGTCATTTTGGATACGAGCAACTTCATGCCAAAACAGGAGATTACGCTGATCCATTGCTAAAGCATCCCATTTCACCAAGTCGATTTGTATTTCTACTTGGTCTTTACCAATTTCTTCGCAACGGATCAGGGGTGGACTTACTTCGGTTGTTCCTTCAACTGTCACCCAGCTTTGTAATTCTGGTGGTAGTAAGCTTTTCAACCGTCGGAGTTCACTCATTTCCGCTTTGGCTGAGGAGGTTGTATAGGATGTCATAAAATCCAGCCCTAAAAAATTTCTGTATATTAGTTAGGTTATCACTTCAGAGTTTGACACTCTGCTATATAAAACCTAGACAAAGCTAGACTTTACTTTCTACTTCAACGGGAGCATGGGAGCGGTTATCCCTCCGTAGACTTGCACGCTGTAGCCCAACGCGATCTTTCTGGTGTGAAAGGAGGCAGGAGTTGAAAGGCAGTTTTGCTGGAGGCCGATTATAGGGGATTTTCAACCCACCTCCAATCATAGACCGCCAAATCACCAGATTATGGCGGGGGACTTAAACCCAAATGGGCGAGTCAAAAAGGCTTTATTCTTAATTCAAAATTCTCCATCCTCCTGCCCCCTGCCTTTTGCCTCGCCCGAAGGGCAGTTAAGATTTTCCAAAAGACTACCACTATCATTGCTTGGTTTTCGCGTCGGCAATAGTCTTAATTCAATACTGGATATCCCAGGATTATATATCAAGATAGTTGATTTTTTAACTCAAGAGAAATTGATTTTTGTCTACATAAGTATAGCTTTGTCTAGAAAATCGCCAGCTTAGGACTAGCTCACCTTCAAGGCGAAGCCTGTGATAGCTATTTCAGCAATGATCCGCTTCACTCATTGGGGAAACTTCCCCGCCTTTTCCTGGCTTCCATTGCTTTTTCTAATAGATCCAGTAGTCCTGGGGCTTCTTCCTGAATACTGAGTAACAGTCTTTCCCCTAGTTCTATATTACCTGGATCTTCACCTGTTACCATCACTTGTTTGAGTCGCGGTAAGGCGATGCTATCAACCACCTGAATTAGTCCGCTCAAACAACGGTGAAATTGTCTTTCGGTGAGAATTGAGTCTTCTAAGGGAAATTCTATAATGGCACGGATTTCGCCATCGGAGGGATCATATTCCCATTGCAGCATTTTGGTTTCCCAAGAAATGGCCAGCATTGTCTGGAGAATAGAAGCTTTATAAGGATGTTCTTTGACTCCTGCTAAAACTTGAGGGGCAAAAACTCGGAAAAATTTTCCGTCCTCATCCAATTGCACGACTATGAGAAAATCGTCTAGATGATCAGCTTCTACACCTGTGATAATTCTGTCTTCTGCTTCATCAAAGCGGTATTCCCAGCCAAGGTTATCTAAGTAATTGGCTATTTGTTTCAGATTAGCTCCCATAAAAGCCTCATAAGGAACGGTGGAGCGACTGTCACCACACCTAGTTTAACCTGCTATGGGCATTGAATTTACTGTATTCTATTCTTTGGGAAATACATTCTTATTATGGCAGGAGTCAGGAGTCAAGAGATTCAGGAGATCCAGGAGTCAGAAGTAAAACTTTCTTTCTGTCTAGGGTTTAATTTAAATTTTGTACCTCATTGATATGCAATCTACTGTAAACAAATTTATTTACTTTAATTTATGATTATACGAAAATATGCGTTTTTGCTGGCGATCGCTCCTTTCATTTTTACTGTTGCTGGTTGTGAAGGTGATTCAAGTACAACGGAAAATACAGCCAATAACACTGTACAACCTGTAACTCGCAATATTGCTGGTAAAGTTAAAACCAATGGCCAGCTAATTTGTGGTGTTAGTGGTGAGTTACCGGGTTTTAGTTTTGTGGGAACTGAGGGTCAATATAATGGGATTGATGTGGATATTTGTCGCGCTGTATCTGCGGCTTTGTTTGACAATCCTGATACTGTAGAATATCGTAATTTAAATGCTAAAGAAAGATTTACAGCTTTGCAAACTGGTGAAGTAGATTTATTAAGCCGCAATACTAGCTGGACTTTAAGCCGTGACACTTCAGTGGGTTTAAATTTTGCACCGGTGGTTTTTTACGATGGTCAAGGTATTATGGTTCGCAAAAATAGCGGTATCAAGTCTTTAGCAGATTTAAAAGATAAAGCAATTTGCGCTCAAACTGGTACAACTACCGAACAAAATTTAGCGGATCAGATGCGAAAACGAAGCATTAGTTATAAACCCGTTGTTTTTGAAGATATTAATATTACTTTTGCGACTTATGCAGAAGGGCGTTGTGATGGAGTGACTGCGGATCGTTCAGCTTTGGTTTCTCGACGCACGACTTTACCCAAACCTGATGATAATATCATTCTCGATGAATTACTTTCTTCAGAACCTTTAGCGCCAGCAGTTGCCCAAGGTGATCCGCAATGGAATAATATTGTTAAATGGGTAGTTTATAGTTTGATAAAAGCAGAAGAATTAGGAATTAATTCCCAAAATATAGGACAATTTGCTAATAGTAATGATCCAGAAATTAAGCGTTTTTTAGGAACAGAAGGAAATTTAGGTGCAGGAATTGGTTTAAGTAATGATTTTGCAGCCAGAATAGTTAAGCACGTTGGTAACTATGGCGAAATTTATGATCGCAACTTAGGAACAAAAACCAAACTCAATCTTCCCCGTGGTCAAAATCAACTTTACACCAAAGGCGGTTTACTCTATTCTCCTCCATTTAGGTGATTGGTGATTGGTGATTGGGGACTGGGGACTGGGGACTGGGTAGAATCAATTAATAACTAATAACTAATGACTAATAACTAATGACGAATGACAAACCCCCAATATGGCGTGATGCTCGTTTTTGGCAAATTGCAACGCAAGTTATAGCTATAATTTTAGCAATAGCTATAGTTACTATTCTAGTGCTGAATGTCAACCGGAATTTACAGCAGTTAGGGATTCAATTTGGTTTTGATTTTCTCCAACAACAAGCGTCTTTTGATATTGGCGAAACTCCTATTAACTATAATCCAACGGATACCTATCTGCGTGCTTTATGGGTTGGGTTAATTAATTCCTTGCGTGTAGCAATTCTGGGAATTATCTTCACAACAATTGTGGGAATAACTGCGGGAATTGCGCGTTTATCTGATAATTGGTTAGTGAGAAATATCAGTTTAGTTTATGTGGAGATTTTTAGAAACACACCCTTATTATTACAGTTGTTATTTTGGTATTTTGCAGTTTTTCTGAGTTTACCAAATTTAGAAAATAAAATTTCTGTTTTTGGTTTCATTAATCTTAGTCAAAACGGTTTAGAAGTTCTGGGTTTTAACTTAACTCCAGAATTTTTGACTTTGCTATTAGGGTTAACTTTTTACACAGGTGCGTTTATTGCCGAAATTGTCAGAGGTGGGATAAAATCAGTAGCTAAGGGACAATGGGAAGCGGGTTTATCTTTGGGTTTAAAATCAACTTTTTTAATGCGGTTGATTATTTTTCCCCAAGCTTTGCGGGTAATTATTCCCCCACTTACCAGTCAGTATTTGAATTTAACTAAAAATTCTAGTTTGGCGATCGCTATTGGTTATCCAGATATTTATTTTGTTGCTTCTACCACATTTAACCAAACAGGAAAAGCAGTAGAAGTAATGATTTTAATCATGCTTACCTATCTTACTCTTAGTTTAATTATTTCCTTGATGATGAATTTAATCAATCTTAAATTTCAGATCAAAGAAAGATAGTTATCAATTGACAATTGACAATTGACAATTGACAATTGACAATTGTTATCTCGTTCCCAGTCTGAGACGGGGAATGCTATCACATAGTCTCTGACTATGGTTTAATAGAAGCCAGAGTCTTCTATAATTAATTCCCATACAGAGTATGGAAAAGAGAACAACAATAAATAAACAATAACCCATGAATAAATTAACTTGGTTAAAGAAAAATCTATTTAATAACTGGTATAATACAGTATTAACTATTCTTTGTTTAATCTTTCTCTTTTGGATAATTAAAGTAATAGTAGTTTGGGTATTTACTCAAGCACAATGGCAAGTTATTCAAGCAAATTTACATTTATTTTTAGTGGGGAGATTTCCCAAAACCTTATATTGGCGTTTGTGGATAGTTTTAGGAATCATTACAACTTTAAGTGTGATTACTTGGAGTTTATTTACCAAAAAACAAAATGTCATCAAAAACCGATTTTCCCAATTTATCACACCTTGGCTTGCACCAGCATGGTTATTATCTTTTGCTATTAATATCTGGTTAATTGGAGGAGGTTTTGGTTTAAAATCTGTTTCCACAAATTTATGGAATGGTTTATTATTAACTTTATTAATGGCAATAGTTAGTATTGTACTTTCCTTTCCCATTGGAGTATTATTAGCATTAGGAAGAACCAGTGATTTATTGATAATTCGCTGGTTTTCTATTCTCTATATTGAAATCGTTAGGGGACTACCATTAATAGGAATTTTGTTTATTGCCCAAGTTATGTTACCTTTATTTTTACCAAATGATTTACGTTTAGATCGCTTAATTAGAGGAATTGCTGGACTGGTTTTATTTAGTGCTGCTTATATGGCTGAAAATGTACGCGGTGGTTTACAATCAATTCCTAGAGGACAATTTGAAGCCGGAAAAGCATTAGGATTAAATTCAGTTTTAGTGTTAATATTAATTATATTGCCCCAAGCTTTACGCGCTGTAATTCCGGCAATTGTGGGACAGTTTATAGGTTTATTTAAAGATACTTCATTGTTATCTTTGGTGGGATTGGTGGAATTAACAGGAATTGCTCGTTCTATTTTAGCACAACCGCGATTTTTAGGGAGATATGCAGAAGTTTATATATTTATTGGGGTAATTTATTGGGTGTTTTGTTATTCAATGTCTTTAGCTTCTCGCAGGTTAGAAAAGCAAGGTGACAGGTGATAGGTGACAGGTGACAGGTGACAGGTGACAGTATTAAAAGCTTTTAATTGTATAAGTTATCGTTTTACTAAATGTTATAATTCCCTTGTCTACAGCTATAAAAAATTATTCAATTGAGGTCAAATAAATGAAAGCACAAGAAATAATAAAAGAACCAATTATTATCGCTGAAGATGTTCATAAGTGGTATGGTAAATTTCACGTTCTCAAAGGAGTGAGTTTAACAGTCAACAGAGGTGAGGTTGTTGTTTTAATGGGTCCTTCCGGTTCGGGAAAATCAACTTTTATCAGAACATTTAACGCTTTGGAAGAATATCAACAGGGAAAAATTACTATTGATGGAATTACTTTAAGTAGTGATTTAAAAAATATTGAAGCTATCCGCAAAGAAGCGGGTATGGTATTTCAACAGTTTAATTTATTTCCCCATTTAACAGTTTTAGAAAATATCACTTTAGCGCCGATTTGGGTACGTAAATTACCAAAACCTAAAGCGGAAGAATTAGCAATGCAACTGTTAGAAAGAGTGGGAATTTTAGCCCAAGCAAATAAATATCCAGGACAGTTATCGGGGGGACAACAACAACGGGTTGCTATTGCACGTGCGTTAGCGATGCAACCGAAAATTATGTTGTTTGATGAACCGACTTCTGCGTTAGATCCGGAAATGGTAAGAGAGGTTTTAGATGTGATGCGAAACCTTGCTAGTGAGGGGATGACAATGGTGGTTGTAACTCATGAAGTTGGTTTTGCGCGAGAAGTTGCTGATAGGGTTGTGTTTTTGGATGGTGGTTTTTTGGTTGAGGAAGCAACTCCTGATGTGTTTTTTACTGAACCCAAGGAAGAAAGAACAAGGAAGTTTTTATCACAAATTCTTTAGGTAGGGTTGGCTGAAAACTTTTTCGTATTGCATAAAACACTTGTAGATCCCCCTAAATCCCCCTTAAAAAGGGGGACTTTGATTAATTTTTACCCATTATTAAGGTGGGTAAGGGGGGATCTGGATAAAACCTGATACTTCTCAGACATCCTCTAATTAAAAAATGAAATTTACCTGTAAATCCCAATTTTCTCCTTGACGAATTATCTCTATTTCTCGGATAAATTCTCTTAAATAAAATCGTCTTTCTACTTCTGATAAATCTAACCAAAATTGGGGAATAGAAACCGCTTCAGCAACAGCACGCAAATTGACAGGAGGGAGAATAGCTAATTGAGATTGAAGTTGAGAAATTTCTGTGCGAAGTTTATAAGCTCTGATTTTAGCTGTTTCTGTATCTAAAACTCCAGTTTCTATCAACTTGGGTAACTGTTCCAGAATTTGTTGTTGACGTGCAATTTTATCATTTAAACTATTTTTAATAGTATCCAATTGGGGAAAATTCATTCCGGCAACTGCTAAAGGTAAATCTCGACAAACAATTTCAATTGTCTTTTCCAAAACATCTGGATAAGAAATAGCACGACATTTAGGATTTTGGGGACAATTTGTATTGCGTAAATATAAATACTCTTGATTTTGATAACGCTGGGTAACACGAGTGACTATCATTCTAGACTGACATTGACTGCAAATAACCAACCCCGCTAAAGAATGGGGCGCACTAGCAGTACGAGATGGTAAACGACTATTGCGGCGTAAAAGTCTGTCAACTTGCGCTGCTTCTTCTTTGGAAATGATACCTACGTGAGTATCAGAAATAATTTCTCCATTTTGATAAGCGGTATCACCACGATAAACGGGGTTTGTTAACCAACGTCTGCCGGTAGTGACAGAGATTTTTTTAGCGTATTTTTTGGCGAGATAACGAACAGCACCGCGTAGAGAACCATAAAGTAAAAAGTTGTCAAAAAAATCTTTGACTATAGGTGATGTACTGCGATCAATAATATATTTGTCTTTACTTCTACGGTAGCCATAGGGAACTTTACCTGGTGGTGGTAAGGCTTCGAGACGATTTTTAGCGTGTCCTTGACGGATACGGCGACTACGTTGTTGACGCTGAATTTCTTGGAGTAAGTTGAGGAGTTCGACACGAAATTTAGCAGATTCAGATGTATATTGTTGTTCAGTAGCAATGACTATTACCCCCATAGCTTCTAATTGGTTGAGGCGATCGCTCACTTGTGTTAATGTATCTCCTAATTCTTCTAAACGTCGAATCAACAGATAATTTGCAGGTTCTGTTTCACAGTCACTTATTAATTGTTGTAGTTGCGATCGCGTAGCGTGTCCAGAGGACTGTCGCTCTCCCAAGTCTTGATAAATTCGATCTATCTCCCAACCCCAACTAGCTTCATCAGGTGCAGTTTCCAAGAGTGGATCAGTATAACTGTAAGCAATAATTTTCATTAGTTTTCATTTTAGGAAAATATACTTCATTATAAGATTCATTTATAGATGAAGATTTAATCTTATAGTTGGCATCAAAATTCTTTATTTCATGCCTTTTTGATGTTATTAAGTCAACTCACAGCTACGGAAATCATAATCTAGACATAATAATCATCATTAGTCTCAAAATATATATTAGAAAGTTAACTTCAAATTTAGACCAACTTATAAATTTTTTCTTATATATCCAATCTAATATTTATTTAATAATTGGCTTTTAAAGTTGATCCATTCCCAAAAAAAACCTGTACACTAAATTTCACTAGGTCAGAGATGCACCCCCATCTCACTTAGTGAGCCAAAGTCATGAAATTTTGTTCCCATAGCCGAGTTAGCCATTTTCTATCAGAAAATGTCAACTTCGCATGACTACATATATTTTAGTTCAGATGGAAAAATCAATTTCATCTGGCTTTAATTTTCATGGCTAAAAAATAGATTTGCAAATCCAGGAGATGTATTTATGTCTGACTTTTTGAATCAAATTTCTTGCCGTAAATTTATTGTTACTGCTGGAGCTTACGCAGGTGCAGTTTTCCTGAAAGGCTGTATGGGCAACCCTCCACAAGCGGGGACATCTTTAACTATTTAAAGTTTATTTAGTTCATTTAGTTCATTTAGTTCATTTATTGGAATACTCCTCATCAAAGGAGTTAAAAGGAGGTATTCGTGGATTTTGTGTCCTTATTTTTCACTGACTTTATTAAGCAGTTGCAGTCCCCAACACTCGCCTTTTTGATTGGTGGGATGATCATTGCCGCCCTTGGTAGCGAATTGGTAATTCCAGACGCGGTTTGTTCGATCATCGTCTTCATGCTGCTGACCAAAATCGGTCTGACTGGTGGAATTGCGATCCGCAACTCCAATCTGACGGAAGTATTGTTACCGGCATTGTTTTCTGTAATCACAGGGATTGTGATTGTATTCATCGCCCGCTTTACATTGGCCAAGCTGCCTAAGGTCAGAACTGTGGATGCGATCGCTACTGGTGGGTTGTTTGGTGCGGTGAGTGGCTCTACTATGGCTGCTGCCCTGACACTACTGGAAGAACAAAAAATCCCATTTGAAGCATGGGCTGGCGCACTCTATCCCTTCATGGACATCCCGGCGCTAGTAACTGCGATTGTGATAGCAAATATTTACATCAACAAGAAGAAGCGTAAAGAAGCATCCGACTCTGCCATGCAGGAGTCTTTCAGCAAACAGCCCGTTGCGGCTGGTGATTATCCCAGCACTCGGCAAGAGTATCTTAGCCAACAGAAAGATCCCGGTGATAATAAAGTCAAAATATGGCCAATCATCGAGGAAAGTCTCCGGGGTCCAGCCTTATCGGCAATGTTGTTAGGTCTCGCCCTTGGCCTGTTCACCAGACCAGAAAGTGTCTATGAAAAATTCTACGATCCTGCCTTTCGTGGCTTGCTCTCGATCTTGATGCTGGTTATGGGTATGGAGGCTTGGTCAAGGGTTGGCGAACTGCGTAAGGTAGCTCAATGGTACGTTGTGTATAGTGTGATTGCACCATTTATACATGGTTTAATCGCCTTCGGGTTAGGTATGATTGCCCACTACGCAACAGGATTTAGCATGGGCGGTGTCGTTGTCCTGGCTGTTATCGCTGCCTCTAGTTCAGACATCTCAGGTCCTCCTACATTGCGAGCCGGTATTCCTTCCGCTAATCCATCAGCTTATATAGGCGCGTCCACAGCAGTCGGTACGCCAATTGCGATCGGCTTTTGTATCCCTTTCTTTATCGGTCTTGCCCAAGCAATAGGTGGCTAATCCCAGAAGAGTCCTTGTCTGTTGGCGCTCCCTTGACCCGGCAGACTAAGCAACTCAGTATATAATATCAATTTACGTAAGTAAGGAGGTAAGCAATATGTCCAAGCGTGCCAACAAGCTCGTCATCGTCACGGAAAAGGTGCTGATGAAAAAGGTCGCCAAGATCATTGAAGAATGCGGAGCGACTGGTTATACAGTGGTGGATACCGGTGGTAAGGGCAGTCGCAACGTCCGCTCTACAGGTAAACCCAACACTTCTGACACTGATTCTAATGTGAAGTTCGAGGTACTCACCGAAACACGGGAGATGGCGGAGAATATCGCAGATAAGGTCGCAATTACATTTTTTACCGATTATGCGGGCATTATCTATATCTGTGAAGCAGAGGTACTGTACGGAAGACATTTCTGTGGACCAGACGGCTGTTGAGTCGAAACGAAACGACGCAGACCTAAAAGGCCGGGGCATGACCCCGGTTTTTTGATGGCCGTTATTCAAAACGTTTAAGAACTATAGAGATTCTTGTTTATTCCAAAAATGTTAAATTAATTTTGCTCACGTACTTAGTATCATCAGTCTTGACAATGAGACGAGAAGGCTAAACAAGTTTTAAAATACCCAGAAATACAGAAAAAGTTGTAACTTTACCACAGGCTTGGAAAGATCATATATCGGAGAAATCGGCAAAACCGATAATGGGATAGTAGTAGTATTTAAATATTGCATTCAAGAAATACATTCAAAAAATAATTTTTTGAGTGCCAAAGGCTGTATGCTATTTTTATTCAAATTAGTTCTAGGGTAAGTTCTGGTTTTTTGTTACTAGGATCAACTCTGTTACGTTTATTTTCGCTTACTTGTGTTAATAAACGCAATTTAAGTGCAACTAAGTAACAGCATTTTCTAGTCACATAAAAATCTTTTTACCTAGTTTCACCGGACATAACACTTAATCTTCAACTCACCAAAATGCAAATGCCCAAAAATGATAACATTTTCTTAAAAAATCATTTTGTCAAGTCTCATAGATATCTAAAATATATCTAGCCATTGCCAGCTATTCATTGCAATTTTTATGGCAATTTTAGCAAACATACACACTAACAATCAGATAGAACTCAGTCCTTCAACGTGAGAGAAAAGGTAGCTTAGATACTCCCACTATTTGCAAAAATGGGAGTTATTTAAAGCCACCCAATAATTATCACTGTAAATAAATATAACATGATTAAATTTCTCCTCAAATTTGAGTTTCTAACAGGTGAGTGTAGATGTTTTTATATGGCTAAAATTGTGAGTTTCATGAGACAGAAAAAACCTGTCTAAACCGTACAATTTTGTTGTCATTGAGCATCCACTAATGGAAATAACCAATACTATTCATACCCGCAATTTACGCGGTGATATTTTCGGCGGTGTGACTGCCGCCATTGTATCTCTACCACTAGCTTTAGCCTTCGGTGTGGCTTCCGGTGCTGGTCCAGTTGCCGGTCTTTATGGCGCTGTTTGTGTAGGATTTTTTGCAGCCTTATTTGGTGGTACACCTACCTTAATTTCTGAACCTACCGGTCCAATGACAGTAGTCATTACTGGTATTATCAGTTCTTTCACAGCAAGAGATCCAGAAAACGGTTTGGCTATGGCTTTTACCGTAGTCATGTTAGCAGGGTTATTTCAAATCATCTTTGGTGTTTTCAAGTTAGGGAGATATATCACCCTCATGCCCTACAGTGTAATTTCTGGCTTTATGTCAGGAATTGGGGTGATTTTAATTATTTTGCAAACAGCACCTTTCTTGGGACAGTCAACCCCCAAAGGTGGAGTTTTAGGAATAGTCAAAAACCTACCTGATCTCTTAGCGAATATCAACCCTATTGCTTTGATTTTGGGGGTAATGACGGTAGCAATTATTTATTTAACGCCGTCAAAAGTTAAACGTATTGTTCCCCCTCAGTTAATTGCTTTAATAGTAGTAACTGTAGTTTCAATTATCTTTTTTGGTGATGCTGATATCAAACGTATTGGTGTAATTGAAACTGGTTTACCCAAAATCCAAATGCCAACCTTCACCTTATCAAACCTAACCCTGATGTTAGTTGATGGGGTAATGTTGGGGATGTTGGGATGTATTGATACCCTATTAACTGCGGTAGTTGCTGATAGCTTAACCCGCACAGAACACAAATCTGATAAAGAATTAATTGGTCAAGGTATTGCTAACATTGTCTCTGGTTTGTGTGGTGGTTTACCCGGTGCGGGTGCAACAATGGGAACTGTTGTTAATATCCAAACTGGGGCGCAAACGGCAGTTTCTGGTATTACTCGTGCGTTGGTTTTATTAGTGGTAGTTTTGGGTGCTGCTGGTATAACCAAAGATATTCCAATGGCTGTTTTAGCGGGTATTGCGCTAAAAGTAGGTATTGATATTCTGGACTGGAGTTTCTTAAAACGTTCTCACAAAGTTTCTCTCAAGGGTTCTATCATCATGTATGGTGTGTTACTCTTGACTGTGTTTGTAGACTTAATTGTGGCTGTAGGTGTGGGTGTATTTATTGCCAACATCTTAACCATTGAACGTCTTTCCAGCATGAATTCAGAAACTGTAAAAGCTATCAGTGATGCTGATGATAACATTGATTTAAGTGAAGAAGAAAAGGGTTTGTTAGATCAAGCCAATGGTCGGATTTTGCTATTTTATTTAAGTGGCGCGATGATATTTGGTGTTTCTAAAGCCATTTCTCGTGAACATAACGCCATTCAAGATTGTGATGTAATTGTTTTTGACTTGAGTGATGTACCAATGATGGGTGTAACAGCTTCTTTAACTCTTGAAGGTGCTATTCGAGAAGCTTGTGAAAAAGGTCGTCAAGTGATTCTTGTTGGTACAACAGGTAAAGTTAAGAAACGTCTAGAAAGTTTGGGAGTTTTAAGTTTGTTACCTACCCATCACTTGATGGTAGACAGAACAGAAGCACTCAAACAAGCGGCAGCTTTAGTTGATAGCATGGCAGATCAAAGAAATACACCTGTTGTCTAAGCTCTAGCTCTATCAGTCAAAAACAATAATCCTCAATTTTGTGATACAAAGTTGGGGTTTATTTATCTAAATAGGGTTTGCTGAGAAAGTCTTTTCTTGAGGGTATAGGAGTCAGGAGTCAGGAGGATATTTGAAAACTTCTTTCCCAATTGGGAATTGGGAATTGGGAATAGTAAATGAATTAAGGTGTACCTCATAGTAATAAAATATACTACGTCTTCGCCGATACAAGGTAAAAACAGATTACCTAGCATTTGAAAAATTTTAGGAGCGTGGTATGGGAAAAAAGGTGGGCAAGATGCGCACAAAATTTATATGATCGAAACAATCCGGTTTCAAACTTCGCCTTTGAATATGGTAATTCCTATAAACTCCCAGAACAATGCGTTTAAGATTTTCTCAAGAGATAAAGTCTTTACTGCAACGTTTATCAGAACAGTCACTAACTCTAGGTGATGTTCTGACAGAAACCTCAGAACGGGGTTTTAGCTTGGTGATTGCATTATTAGTTTTACCGTTTTTGTTTCCCATGCCTCCAGGGTTAACTGGTCCTTTTGGGGCTGCTTGTTTGCTTTTGTCTTTGCAGATGCTATTTGGTAGGCGATCGCCTTGGCTACCTAAAAAAATCGCTAATTATCAATTTCCTCGCCCCTTTGCTCAAGTTATCCTGCAAAACTTACGTCGAGTCACTTCATTATTAGAAACCATTACTCGTCCTCGCTTGACAAAAATTGCTTCTCATGATTTTGTTTGGCGATTTAATGGCTTTTGTATTTCCTGGTTGACTGTTCTATTAATGTCACCTGTTCCCTTTACCAATCCTATCCCTACCATCGGGATTTTACTTTTTGCTGTTGCCAGTATTGAATCGGATGGTTTATTGATGTGTATTTGTTATGTCATGACAGCTTTGATTACCTTGCTATTTGCAATGATTGGTTATGCTGTCTGGTTAGCTGCTATATAAAACCTAGACAAAGCTAGACTTTACTTTCTACTTCAACAGGAGCATGGGAGCAGTTATCCCTCGGTAGACTTTCACGCTTTAGCCAAACGCGATAAATTAATTGCAGCATTCAGATCCCTATCCATCTCAAAACTACAGTTATCGCAGTGATAAATTCTTTCAGATAAAGAAAGACTATCTTTTCTATGTCCACAGTGAGAACAGGTTTTACTTGATGGATAAAATCTATCAGCAATTATAATTTCACAACCAAACTTTTTAGCTTTATATTCTAGCTGACGCTTAAACTCATGAAACCCACAATCAGCTATTGCTTGGGCTAATTTATGGTTTGATAACATCCCTGAAACATTCAAATCTTCTACTACTATCTTGGCGTGGTTTTTGCATAAGTAAGTAGTAAGTTTATGAAGAGTATCTTTTCTCAGGTTTGCTATTCTTGCATGATGTCTAGCTAGTTTAATTTTGGCTTTATGCTTATTGTTTGAACCTTTAGCTTTTCTACAATAGACTTTGGATAATCTTTGTAGTTTAGCTAGATTCTGTTTATAGTGTTTAGGATTAGGAAATATAACACCAGTGCTTAGTGTAGCTAGTTCCTTGACTCCTAAATCAACACCAACAACAGCATGGTTTTTGATGGTTGGTTGACATTCTTGTTCATAAGAAAAGGCTATATACCAACTATCAGCAGTCCTGGAAATAATAATACTTTTACAGGTGGTGTGAGGTAATCCTTCATAAGTTTTTACCCATCCAATTGTTGGTAGTTTTATTGATGTACCACCTACAGGAATTGGTTTACCACCATTATCAATTGTCAAACTATCATTTTTCCCTTTCTTTTTGAAGTTGGGATATTTAGACTGTCCTTTAAAGAATCTCTGGAAAGCCTCACCTAAACTATCAAAGGCGTATTGAGTGATTTTCTGACAAATACCTTTTTCCTTAATCCATGTCAACTCAGGTTTTACGTGATTATTAAAGAATTTTTTGAGGATATATTTATTTGGCTTTAATCCATCTTTGTACAAATCCTGCCAAGTAGCTAAACCCCAATTATAGGTAAACCTTGCTATACCAGCGTGTTTAGCCATTAATATTTCCTGGGTTTTGTTTAACTTGAGTTTTGTTTTGATGGATAAAAGCATTTGCTGATAGCTTGCGTGGCGATAGCCATTTTCAACACTATACTTTATCATTTAATTCTGACACATTTTGCTTAATTTTTTAGTCAACTTATTCCATGTATACTTCAAATACTTGTAGTTTTGTATGTACTTGTATAGGTTTGTCTAGTAAATTGTCAACTTAGGACAAGCTCCCAGTTGGCTGTAAAAGTTGGTTGTAAATTTTCAGATTCTAGCGAAATCTAAAATTTTTGCAAAAAATACTATTTCCAGATACAATCTGCTATAATAAAATACCCAGCAAAAAAGCTCTGGGAAGTGCATCATTCACACAATACACCATCAAGCAATTCAAAATTGCTTAAATAAAACCCCCAGCTAAAAGCTGAGGGTAATGATCTAAATTAAGGTGCATCTACTTTTTTTCTTATCCGTTATGATTTTGACTAGATCCGGAAACTTTCGGTTATGCAAATATTTTTTTGTATATAATCGAAAAATGTTTTAGTGAAACCCCCAGTTCCACCTGAGGGTAATTGATCAATTAAGGTTTATATATTTCCGCCGGGGTGTCTGCCAAATCAGGAAGAATTTAACAAGAGCGATCGCTTTTTTGCCCATCCTTTGTGAAGATGGCTAAAAGGTGATACTCTACAGGAAGTGAGCTACTTACAGCAGTTTCGAGGTAAATGAGGTGCAAGGTTAACAGGCAGGATGCCTGTTCCACAAGGGTTTTATGATTTGAGTTTGTACCTCACTGGTATGAAATATGCTGTATTACTTGTTTCCTGCCTTCTGAAAAATTCCATGTCTAGGACTAAACAAAAAAGCTAAGACAAATAAACCCGAAACAACCAACACAATTGCTGGACCAGAAGGTAAATTATAAAAATAGCTCAGATACATTCCGCTAATACTAGAAATTACACCAATTACCGCCCCTAAAATCATCACTTCATGTAGTCTTTTTACTAATAAATAAGCAGTTGCCCCTGGGGTAATTAATAGTGATAATACTAAAATAACTCCTACAGCTTTCATGCTGGCGACAATTGTTAAAGAAATTAACAACATTAAACCAAAGTTTAAACGATTAACTGGTAAACCTACGGCTTGTGCGCCTAATGGATCAAAGGTGTAAAATAACAGTTCTTTGTATAGTAAAAAAACGATGATTAAAACTATAGCAGCAATGATAGCTGTGTCTCGCACTTCGTCAACTGTTACGCCAAGGATGTTACCAAATAAAAAATGATTGAGGTCGATTTTATTACTTTTTTGAATAACTGTAATTAGGGTAATACCAAGGGCAAAAAAAGCTGAAAATACTATCCCCATTGCTGCATCTTCTTTGATGGGGGAACGGGTTTTAATAAATGCTATGGCTATGGTACTTAATATCCCAGCAATAAAAGCTCCAATAAAAATGTTAGCACCTATCATGAAGGCGATCGCCAGTCCTGGTAGTACGGAATGGCTGATCGCATCACCTAGTAATGCTAGTCTTTGTACCATTAAGTAACTACCAACTATCGCACATAATAAACCTACTAATATGGCGATGATTAATGAACGTTGCATGAAGCTATATTGTAATGGTTCAATTAGTGTGTTTAACATTAGGAAAGAGGTGACAGGTGACAGGTGACAGGTGACAGGTGACAGGTTACAGGTTACAGGTTACAGGTTACAGGTTACAGGTTACAGGTTACAGGTTACAGTAAATAGGCAAGATTCATAAATAACTAATAACTAATAACTAATAACTAATAACTAATAACTAATAACTAATAACTAATGACTAAGCTGCAAAGTAGATGACTTTTCCTCCGTAAGCACGATGTAGGTTTTTTTCTGTGAGAACTTGTTGGCGTGAACCTGTGGCGATTAGTTCACAATTCAGTAAAATTAAATCATCAAAATGGGTGATTGATTCGCCTAAGTCGTGGTTTACTACTAATACAATTTTATTGGCTGCTGTTAGTTCGTGAAAAACTTCAAAAATTATGGCTTGGGTTTTTTGATCTATTCCTACAAAGGGTTCGTCAAAACAAAAAATTTCCGCTTGTTGCGTTAATGCACGGGCTAAAAATACTCTCTGTTGTTGTCCTCCAGATAGTTCCGATAAAGGGCGATCGCTGTATTCTTTCATTCCTACCCGTTCTAAGGCCTCTTTTGCTACTTGACGGCTGACTGCCGAGAAACTACGCAACCAACCTGTTTTTTTTACACGCCCCATCATCACTACATCCCATACTGTAGCAGGATAATTCCAGTCTATTTGGCTTCTTTGTGGCACGTAGGCAACTTTTTCTAGTTGCTGCTTTAAAGGTTTATTTTCATACAAGACGTTACCGCTACTTGTAGGAACTAATCCCAAAATAGCTTTCATCAAGGTGCTTTTACCAGCGCCATTGGGTCCAAAAATTCCTGTTAATTTTCCTGGTTTAATTATGCAGTTCACATCCCGCAAAGCTTCTTGTGTGCGGTAATGTACTCCTAAATGAGAAATGTTAATGGTTGGTTGAGAACTCATATCAATAGATTTTCTCGCTTGTACAGGTATTTCCTGTGCCTGTCTACGTAATAAATTGAATTTTTGGTAAAAAGAAATATTTTGCATATCCGTGTTTAAAATATCCATTCTTTGAGCTTACTATAAAAATGAGAAAAAAATGAAAACTCCAATAATTTGAATTAATCAATTAGATAAATGAAACTAATACCAGGGATAGACTGCCGCACTGTGTTTAAGAAAACAAAGATTGCTTTCAATATTTACCCGTTTTGTTTGGGAATATTTCTACCTTTGTTTTTATTTGGTTGTACTTCTTCCGAGTCGCAACCACCGGGGGATGGTAAGCCGCAAGTTGTAGCAACTAGCACTATCATTGCTGATTTAGCGGAGGAAGTTGGAGGAGAGGAAATAAATTTAACTGGTATTCTCCAACCAGGTGCAGATCCGCACGTTTATGAACCTGTACCCGCAGATAGTCGAGTTTTGGAAACAGCGGATTTAATTTTATATAACGGTTACAATTTAGAACCGGGAATTATTAAGTTAATGAATGCTGCGGGAGGAAAAGCGAAAAAGTTAGCAGTGGGGGAAGTTGTTGAACCTTTAAAACTAGAAAAAAGTAAGGGGGAAATTGTTCCCGATCCTCACGTTTGGGGAAGTGCGGAAAATGCTATCTCTATGGTGAATGCTATTAGAGATTCATTGATTGAGTTATCACCAGAAGACAAAGAAAAATTTACTCAAAATGCGGAAGAATTGACAAATGAATTACAACAATTAAATAATTGGATTCAACAACAAATTCAAACTATTCCCCCAGAAAAACGCAAATTGATCACTACCCACGATGCTTTTCAATATTATGCTAATACTTATGGTTTGGAAATTGCGGGAACTTTAATTGGGATTAGCACTGAAGAACAACCAAGCGCCCAAACTGTCAAACAATTAGTTGATGAGATTAAAAAAATAGGTGTGCCGGCAATTTTTGCGGAAACTACAATTAATCCCGCTTTAATTAAAACAGTTGCCCAAGAAGCAGGTGTTAAACTCGCACCCAATGAACTTTACTCTGATTCTATTGGTGAAAAAGGAAGTGATGGAGAGACTTACATCAAAATGATGGTAGCTAATACCCGCACTATTGTTGAAGCTTTAGGAGGTAAATATACACCTTTTCCAATTCCAAATCAAAACTAAATTTCATACTCACACAAATTCAAACTCTCTCTCCAGAAAGAACCACTTTCAAAATTGATAATTGATAATTGATAATTGGAAATTAATTATCCATTGTCAATTGTCAATTGTTAAATAGTTGTTTATTTTGGATAGGGTTATGACTAATAATCATCAAGATGATCAAATTAATCAACCAGTAAGTAAAGATAGCTTTTCTAGAGAGAAACCAAATGTTAAAGAAAGAAATTTAACTGCTAATCCTGGTGATAGAATAGCTGATGAAGCACAAACAATTGAAGAAAAAGCCCAACAAGTTGCTGTAGATGTTCCTGATATTACAGGTGATCAAATTACAGTTCCCACTTATTTTATAGTGGAAACTGCTGATGGGGAGAAAAAAGCTTTGCATCATGTTAAAGATGCGGAAGAAATTTCTGATGTGATTCGTCAAGCACGAGTAAATGAGAAAGGTGAACGCATTTGGTGGTAAAATAGAGGTGAGGGCAGCAGTCACAAAGCCCAAATTTTCGATATAAATAAATATGTAATTTATTTTTTGCTGTCACCTTGTCTCAACTGCAAGAAACTCATTTAAACCGCGCCCGTGCTAGTCTTAGACAAGCGATATCTTGGTATGGATATCTCCGCAAGTCAGGCCAGCTATCATCTAAACAAGAATTAGCAAGTTTGGTAAAACCAGAAATAGAGGTTTTAACCACCACTCTCAGCAAACTAGACTCTAATGTGGTGAGAATAGCGGCCTTTGGTTTGGTGAGTCGTGGTAAGTCTGCGGTGTTAAATTCTTTGCTGGGGGAAAAAATTCTGCAAACTGGACCTCTTAATGGTGTGACTCAATGGCCGCGATCGCTACGTTGGAAACCAGGTGGTAAGGTAATTGTCGAATTAATTGATACACCTGGTTTAGATGAGATTGAAGGAGAAACCAGGGCGCAAATGGCGCGAGATGTGGCACAGCAAGCTGATTTGATTTTGTTTGTGGTGTCAGGAGATATTACTAGAACAGAGTATCAAGCATTACTGCAATTACGCCAAGCGCAAAAACCGCTGATTTTAGTATTTAACAAAATTGATTTGTATCCTGATACAGATAGAAAAAGCATTTATCAGAGTTTACAAGTTTTAGGTGCAGGACATCCGCACGCTAAACCATTATTACCGGATGAAATTGTTATGGTTGCAGCAGAACCTGCACCGATGGAAGTCAGGGTAGAATATCCTGATGGAAGTGTGAGTTATGAATGGGAAACCCCACCCCCCCAGGTAGATGAATTGAAACAAACAATTTTGAATATATTAAATAGAGAAGGGCGATCGCTTTTAGCTTTAAATGCACTCATTCAAGCGCGGGAAGCTGAAGAAATTATTGCCCAAAAAACTCTTGATTTTCGGCAACAAGAAGCAGAAGATATTATTTGGAAGTTTGCCAAATATAAAGCTTTAGGAATAGGTTTAAATCCTATTGCTTTTTTAGATATTATTGGTGGTGTAATTACAGATTTAGCTTTAATTCGTTCCTTAGCTAGATTATATTCTTTACCCATGACTAGTTATGAAGCGACAAATTTATTAAGAACGATTTTATTAAGTTCCGGTGGTTTATTATTAGGAGAAATAGGCAGTAGTTTTGTATTAGGTTTAGGTAAAAGTTCTGCTGTTATTGCTAGTGGTGATAATCCTCTCAATATTACTACCTTTGCTGGCAGTGCGATCGCTCAAGCTGGTATTGCTGGTTATGGTGCTTATGCTGTGGGTAAAGCTGCACAGGTCTATTTAGAAAAAGGCTGTACGTGGGGACAATTGGGCGCTAATACCGTCATTCAGGAGATTTTGACCCAAGTTGATAAAAATACAATTTTGTATCGTTTAAGAGAAGAATTGATAATTGATAATTGATAATTGATAATTGACAATTGATAATTTTGGTTCTTCAGTACATAGTATGCAAAATCAATCTCAAAAAACTGCGGAAGGCTTAATATACATAAGACATAAGCTACAGATATTGGATATTTTTACAAAAATTGCCTCTTTACCCTGTTCCCTGTTCCCTCTTTCAGACTGGTAATTTAGCATAACAAGTACGGTAGAACCATAATTTTTTAATTCAGGGTTTCACACCTCTCCTTTCTAGGAAAAAAAACAAAAATTATCAATTGTCAATTGTCAATTGTTTTAACCCAGTCTTTCACAAACTAAAACAGTTCCTTTTTCTCCACGAGTAATTCGCAATTCTTCATCTAAATAAAGAATTTCTAAACGCCCTTTAGGAGAACGATTCATCATAAACGAAACTTCTCCAGTTTCAGAGTTCATAGTTTGTGGAGGAACTAAACCAAACATCAACTTTAAAAAACCAGACATCAAAATATCTCCTAAACTTCTTTTTTCTGGTTTACCTTGTTCACTAAAAACCGCTTTCCACTCTTCTAAATTAGTTGTAGATTGCGGTTTTAAAATTCCTCCTGTAAATTGCACTTGTAGCAGTTTATCACTTACAGTTTGACAAATTCCTTGGTTGATCACAATTCCCGAAAGTTGGGGAAAAGATTCATCAATAGTTGTAAATTCAACTACAATATCATGAGTTCTTTGTTCTCCATTTCCTATTGGAAACACAGGTTGCAAAACGCGATCAATCACTAATTTTAATTTTGTTGGTTGAAACATATTAAAAGCCAAACGCCCCAAAGTATAAGCATATTTACCATTTGCTAATAGTTCACCTTGAGGAAAATTTGGCGCACTGATCAACAACCATTCACTATCCATTAAACTACCACTTTGGGCTGGTGCTTTTGTCGGGTTAAAAGATTGGAGATTTTCAATTGCAGCAATGACATTTTTATCTTTGGTATTGCCACCACAAGCAGCTAATGTTTGACGTAACTCTGTTTTAGCTGCTGTACATTTTTCTGTGTCTACTACCATAGTTTTACTTTAGGTTTCCTTTTTTTGTTAAAATACTTGAGTAATACAATTTTAGACAATTGGCTAATTTTTGAAATCTATCTGTCAGGATGATTAAAAAATTGTTATCTTAGTTTTGGGAAACTCAAAATTATTTACAATCATTGTTAATTCTATCATGTCCAGCAGTATAATCCAGTCAAACACATCTCCAACCATAACCACAGAATTACTTCCCGCTGGTGGACTCGATCCAGATCGCTTTGATTGGCAAGAGGTATGGTATCCTGTTCATTATGTCGAAGATTTAGACAAAACCCAGCCTACTCGCTTCACTTTGCTAGAGAAAGATATTGTTTTATGGTGGGATAATAACGCGCAGATGTGGCGAGCATTTTTAGATCAATGTCCCCACCGTTTAGCGCCTCTATCAGAAGGTAGAATTAATGAAGATGGATTGTTAGAATGTCCTTATCATGGTTGGACTTTTTCAGGTACGGGAAAATGCGATCGCATACCCCAACAAGTCGCAGGAGGAAAAGCAGAAATTTCTCAACGTGCTTGTGTAACTTCATTCCCAACCACAGTTAAACAAGGAATGTTATTTGTTTATCCGGGAACTGCGGAAAATGCTGCTAAAACTCAAGTTCCCATTGTTGATATTTTAGATCAAGAATCAGAAGGTTGGGTTTGTCTCAACACTTTTCGAGATATTCCTTATGATGCTTTGACATTAATGGAAAATGTCTTAGATTCCAGTCATATACCTTACACCCATCACCGTACCGTCGGCAACCGCGCTAATGTTTCTCCTGTGGAATTAGAAGTAGTAGAATCAGGAAAATGGGGATTTAAAGGAATTTGGGAAGAAGGACCGCGTAAAGGTACTTTAGGAAAACAATATACTACTTTTATTGCTCCTGGTTTAATGTGGCATGACTTGACATCTAAACAGTTTGGCAGAACTTTAACTGTTGTTTATGCTACTCCAATTCGTAAAGGAGAATGTCGGTTATTTGCGATTTTTCCTTTTAAGTTTTCTTCTAAATTACCAGGAATATTTTTAAAATTAACTCCCCGTTGGTATTCACATATTGGACAAAATAGAGTTTTAGAAGATGATCAAATTTTCTTACATCATCAAGAAAGATATTTAGCCGCAAGGGGTGGAAGTGAGAATTTTACTAAGGCGTTTTATTTGCCAACTAAGGCAGATTTATTTGTTTTTCAATTGCGTTCTTGGGTGAATCAATATAGTATTGATCCGTTTCCTGGGAAAAGTTTTTCACCACCATTACCAAAGGAAGAATTATTAGATAGATACCACTCTCATACAGAAAAATGTTCTAGTTGTCGGAGTGCTTTGGCTAATTTACAAAAGTTGCGAATGGGGGTTGCAGGGTTAACAGTTTTGGTTTGGGGGTTGCTTCCTTTGCTGATGTTTGTTTATGATCAGCAGGATATTTTGACTATGGGTTTTCTTTCTTTGGTTGTGGTTGGTGGTGCGGGAGTTTGGTTTGGTTTGGGTAGGTTGGAAAAACGGTTTTATCAGGGGCGGTTGATACCACCGAGAAATTTACCGGAGAAGAATTGACAATTGACAATTGACAATTGACAATTGGGGGTTTTTGGATAAGTGAATCACATTTTTAAATCTCACGCAAAGACGCAGAGGCGCGGAGTAAGAGAATAAGAGGATAATAAGGGTGTGGTACAAACTGTTTCTTGGGTAGGGGTAATTCATGAATTACCCCTACTGTTTTGCGGAAGTCCTGAAATACATGAAAACTGCTGTCAAGTTTGAATTAAAAAATTGTCAATTATCAATTATCAATTGTCAATTGTTTTAGTTCTCTACGGGCTAATTTAACGTAGGTTTTGACGGTGGAGTAGGGTATTTCTAAATCTTGGGATATTATTTTTAATGATTCTCCCATTTCTCGTCTTGCTAATATTGTCGCCCAAGTTGTGGCTATTTTTTCGGTGCGATCGCCTCCTGTGCGTTTGCGTGTTGCGGTGAATATTGCTGTTAGTTCTTCTATGCGTTCTGGTAGCAGGTTGTTGATAATTTCTGCTGATGTATTGGTTTCTGGTTCTACCCATTCTAACAGGGTTTGTCCGAGTCCAAAGGTGGTTTTATGTCCTGTGCCACAGTAGGGAGCAAGTTGAATTAAGGCATAAAATAATTGGGTAAATTCTATGTTGGTTAATGCTGTTTTACTTAACCCCAGAGATATCGCTCCTGTAAAACCTGTGACTGAACCCCGTTTACCTGCTGCAACTTTTACTGTTTCTAAGCGGTATTTGTGAATGATGACGTTTTCATCTATCCATTCTAAAAAGGGATCTTGTTCTATGGACATTCCTGAAAAGTCGTTCCAGCGTCTCAGGTAACTATGAAAAAGATTAACAGGAACGGGAAGGGGGAAATGATGACCTTTGCGGCGAAAACTGGTAGGAGAAATAAAACTCAGATTAATATTTGTGTGTTTTCCTAGAGATGATTGCAGTATTTGGTGATAGGTTGTTGGTGGATGGAGAATACTAACTTTTTTTATTTGTAAGCCAGCATCTCTTAAATTTAGGGTTGGTGGAAGTTGGGTTAACCACTGACTTAAAAACTGAACTACTGGTTGGGAAAATGTGTGAAGATGCCAGCGATAGGTTTGGTTTGCTTGCAGTTGTAGTTGTTTACCTGCGGGAAGCAGTTGACCTTCTAAAGCTGAGATGTTGAAGGGTTTTTCTGACTCTCCATCATGAAGATATGCGGACAGGGTAGGGTTAATTTGTCTTACTTGATCGAGAAACCAAGCATGAAGTCCAATGGTGTATTGTGAGTATAGGTATGTGGAATTGGTTGCTTCTAGGTCAAAGACTAGGCCAACTAATTCGCTATTATCTGCCCATACTAGAGGGGTATTTTTAGCTGGGGTTTTGCGTTTGTTGGATGTAGCTGTTCTGGGCATGATTTTGAGGCTACATGATGTGATTTTCTGTATTTTACTATTTTTAGTCCCCTGGTGGGGATGGGTGAGAAGTGGGGAGTCGGGAGTTGGGAGTCGAGACTTACGGAAAATATCTCTAAAACTCTCTTTCCTTCGTGTCCTTCGTCTCTTCGTGGTTCATTCTTCAAAAGTCAGGAGTCGAGACTGACGGAAAATATCTCTAAAACTATTTTTAGTTTTGTAAAGTTGAGAACTTGGGAAAATATCGCATTTTAACTACTAACATCCTTACTATTTCATCATTTGAGCGATTGTAACAGAATGTTAAGAACTTTGATGAGTTTGGCGCAAGCAGCTACAGAGCTTTACATTCAGCAATATTCTGTAATCTTGAGAAAATGTTGGTTTTTTGTCTTGACATCTTGGAGTTTTTCGGTTAGATTATTTTTATTGGCTGGAAACGGCAATCAGCACCTTGAAAATTAAATACTTGTTTGAAATGTCACATTCTAGTTTCCGTAGCTCGGCGCAAATGCACTCTGAAAGCTATTTGTGGCAAGTGTTTCGTAGGTATAGGGTTTTTCATAACCAATTCCCCGCAAGGGGATGGAAACTTTAGTATAGCCTCTACCCATGTGAACAATTGACGTTTATCCCCGTTTTTCATAACCAATTCCCCGCAAGGGGATGGAAACTCCCAAGATAACTTCGTACACTTGAGAGATAGGGGCTACTAAACGTTTTTCATAACCAATTCCCCGCAAGGGGATGGAAACGTAAGCATAAACAGGTTTGTCCAACCTGTTATATGTTTTTCATAACCAATTCCCCGCAAGGGGATGGAAACTCTTAGCTAATATTTTTTGTATACCGTACTCCCTATCCCATGCGGGTTTTTCATAACCAATTCCCCGCAAGGGGATGGAAACGACTCTGCAGTTAACAGGCTTATCAGTTGAGGCTGCGTTTTTCATAACCAATTCCCCGCAAGGGGATGGAAACCTTGTCGGCTTTGCAGGTAAGACTAAAGTTATGCAAGGAAGGTTTTTCATAACCAATTCCCCGCAAGGGGATGGAAACTTTGTTCTTGCCCACCAAGTTGACCATTAGGTCTTTGGTGGCTGCTTTTAGTTTTTCATAACCAATTCCCCGCAAGGGGATGGAAACCAGTGTATTCAGACTCTTCATAGTCGTAGTCGTAGTCTGTTTTTCATAACCAATTCCCCGCAAGGGGATGGAAACTTCTTTCTCTTAAAGCCGCTAAACGTGCCTTAGAGGCTGTTTTTCATAACCAATTCCCCGCAAGGGGATGGAAACACCTAACTGGTTAGCAGCAAACCTTACAAGGGCTTCTGTATCAAAGTTTTTCATAACCAATTCCCCGCAAGGGGATGGAAACGCAGCAATCCGCTTTTCAATCTTCTTAACACGCTTGTGCCCTGCAGGTTTTTCATAACCAATTCCCCGCAAGGGGATGGAAACGACAGACAGCTATGGCGTTTTAATTGAAAAGATTATAGCAACACGTTTTTCATAACCAATTCCCCGCAAGGGGATGGAAACTCTCCCGTCGCACGTCCACGGGATATCAATCGAGCGTTTTTCATAACCAATTCCCCGCAAGGGGATTGAAACGTTTAAATGAATCAAATTGAAACAGATATTGCAAAGATAATTAACGCCCAAAGATTAAGATTTTCGTAGGTTGGGTTGAACAAAGTGAAACCCAACAAACCCTTATCAATGTTGGGTTTCGTTCCTCAACCCAACCTACGCGATTTTATTTTTTTGTGCTTAACCGACAAGTATTGAAACAGATATTGCAACAATAATTAAAACCCAAAGATTAAGTTTTTCAGAACTTTTTTAAAGTTAAGGCTGCATAGCTATAAAGTAATAGAAGTAAATTAATTTAACCAGTAATTTACAAGATAAAAATCGAGCAAGTAGGGGATGCTGAATAAATGTAAAACCTGGATAAATCAAGGGATTGAGGATGATGAAAATTAAAATTGTGCCAGGCTTTAGGCACTGTGAACCTAAGAAAGCTTGCACTTTGTTAGTGTTTGCACAATTTCCAAATCAAAAAAACTCCTTGAACTCCTTGAACTCCTGACTCCTTGAACTCCTACCCCTCACAGATAACTTTTTCAGCAAACCCTAAGTACAACTTTTATCCAGTAATTTAACTGGTAATTTTTTTGTATATTTAATTTACATCAATTAGTAATAATTTATCCAGAAATTTTTCTCCCTTTTAAATTTTCTAGAAGAAGCAACATAGTTAAAAGTGGGATATTTTCCATCGTTGACTTTTCTGGTAAGAGTTAGGAGTTAGATTATGCGGATTCTGATGATTCAACCCAATTATCATTCTGGTGGTGCGGAAATTGCGGGAAATTGGCCACCTAGTTGGGTTCCCTATGTGGGTGGGGCGTTGAAAACTGCTGGCTTTACCGACATTCGTTTTGTTGATGCTATGACTGATTATATTGCTGATGATGCTTTAGCAGAAATTATCAAAAAGCATCAGCCAGATATTGTTTTGGCGACAGCAATTACACCGATGATTTATCAATCGGAAAAAACCCTACAAATAGTTAAACAAGTTTGCCCCCAAGCAAAGACAATTATGGGTGGGATTCATCCTACCTATATGTACAGTGAAGTTCTCAATGAAGCTCCTTGGGTAGATTATATTATTCGGGGAGAAGGGGAAGAAATTACTGTTAACTTAATCAGTGCGATCGCTCGCGGAAAAGATGAAGCAGAACGTCGTAATATCTTAGGTATTGCTTTCTTAGAAAATGGGCAAGTTGTCGCTACACCAGCCCATCCGCCGATTGCTGATTTAGATACCCTCACCCCAGATTGGGATTTATTAGATTGGAGTAAATATATCTATACTCCGCTAAATGTGCGGGTAGCTGTTCCCAACTATGCTAGAGGTTGTCCTTTTACTTGTCGGTTTTGTTCCCAGTGGGCATTTTGGCGCAAATATCGTTCTAGCAGTCCTAAACAATTTGTTGATCAAATTGAAATTTTGGTCAAAAAACATAAAGTGGGATTTTTCATTTTAGCAGATGAAGAACCAACAATTAATAAACCCAAATTTATCGCTTTGTGTAACGAGTTGATAGAAAGAAATTTGGGTGTACATTGGGGAATAAATACCAGAGTTACAGATATATTGCGGGATGAACATGATTTACCATTGTACCGCAAAGCTGGGTTAGTTCATGTTTCCTTGGGAACAGAAGCAGCAGCACAATTAAAATTGAATTTGTTCCGTAAAGAAACCACAATTGAACAAAATAAACGGGCAATTCAATTGTTAAAACAAAATGGTATGCTGGCGGAAGCTCAATTTATTATGGGTTTGGAAAATGAAACCCCAGAAACAATTGAGGAAACTTACAAAATGGCTTTGGATTGGAAAGCGGACATGGTAAACTGGAATATGTTTACTCCTTGGCCATTTTCCGAGTTATTTCAAGATTTGGGCGATCGCGTAGAAGTGAGAGATTATTCCCAATATAACTTTGTTACTCCCATCATGAAACCCGACGCAATGGAAAGGGAAGATGTATTAAAAGGAGTGCTGCGAAATTATGCCCGGTTTTACCTCCGCAAAAGTTTTGAGTATTGGTTTGAGAAGGATGCTTTTAAACGTAAGTATCTTTTAGGTTGTTTGAAAGCTTTTGTGACAACCACCCTCAACAAGAGATTTTACAATTTAACACGGGTGAAATACAAAGGTTTAAACACAGAAATTGAGTTAGGTTTTGACGAGTCGAAGATTCTCACCCGTGAAGAAATTGCACAGCGTAAACAAGAACATCCAGAGTTAATGGCGGATGTGAATTTTACAGGTAATATTTCTGCTTGTGGCGCTCCTAATGATCTGCCAGAGTTTGTAGAGTCTGAGGTGAAATTTTCCAGTAATATTTCTGCTTGTGGCGCTCCTAATGATCTGCCAGAGTTTGTAGAGTCTGAGCAGGTTTAAGGGAGTATTGAAATTTGGTGTCAGAGGGCAAAAATAAATTTTCTTATTTTATATAGCCCTCTGGCTTTGTGGTTGGTATTTACAATTTCATGGTGTGGCTGTTTGGGTAGGATGGAGAGGTGCGATCGCTGTTTGTTTTTATTTGAACTCGTAATAGCTATCAGAATCTACACGCATAAAAGGCGAATATGCTCTACGCTCACTATCAGGATTAACTTTAACTTTACTTGCGTAGTCAGAACCTTCCTGATCTTCACGAATTGCTCTCCACACCAATAAACGCCAACCCTCTACAGAGACTAAATAGCGATCTGTTGTTCTACCAGGTTTGAGCCAACGTAATCCATTTCCAAGGTTAATATGTTCATATTGAGAAAAAGCATCTTTAGAAGCAGCAGCCCGCAATAAAAACCTAAATGGATCACAGTCATCTAATTGTGCTAGATTATCAAAACAATCTCGAATAGCTTTCTGTGATAGAAAAGGAACTAAGACTGAAGGTTTACGCATTTCTTCAAGAAACAAAAAACCTACAGCAGAAATAGTTACCTGATTATTAGAAAACTCAACTAGAGGTTCTAAAAGTTGTCTTTCTGTATAATGAACTCTTTGTTCCCATTCTGTTTGAGAGATTTCTGTCTCACGCTCTATTTTTTCAAATAAATCTTTATAGATTTCAAATTGCGATCGCTTAAATTCTACAGGAAGCGGTGGTAATTCCAGTAATGTAGTGGACTGTTCAAATATGTAGTCACACTTGATGCCTTTTAGCATACCTAATAAAACGGTATAAGGAACTAAAGCTTTATATCCTCCAGTGGGATTAAGGATAATATTAGTTGAATCATATTGATCAACTTCTTTGAGAATACGTTTAACAAAATTAACAACGCCTTCTTTTCTGAAAAGTGCCGCATCTACAACTTGAAGTCCTGTAATTTGTTCTGCTTTTGCTTCTATACCATTCCAGTGATGTTTTAGATATTTTTCAACCGCAAGAGCGCAACAATAACCATCATCTGTACTTGAAGCAAGTAAGATTATTCTATCATGATCGGTAATACCAATTCTCACAAGCGAGTGAATTTCTGCTGATAGAGTATTCTTCAAATTTTCTCCTTCAGGAGTGATTTCACGAAAGGTAGAAAATACTTGTTCAGCAGCATCTTCTACACTATTTTGTTTTTTAACCCAATCAGTTAAATCTTTTGGTTTAAGTCCTAAAGCTTTTGCAGCACTTGTTCCTACCGAGCAGATAATTGTTTTAACCATTTCAAAACCACCTAAAAATTATTTGGATTTACCTAAATCTTTACTCGCTCTGGTAGTAGTTCTTGACCCAGCTTTTGTAATAGGGGGTAGAGTGATACAGCCTTTTCCTTGAGTCTGAATGCAGGTTGAGGATTAAGATTCATCCCTACATGAGCGATATCATTACGTAGTTGAGTCATTTGATTCCAAACTGTAACAAGTTCATCTGCTTGTGATAATGTAGTAAATTTATCATCACAACGACTAGGAGTAATGGGACGAGGATCTTTTTTGGTCTTTTCCACAGCATTGTTGATAGCATTTTCCACATACTTGCGTCCGTTGTGGTTATCAAACATCAATTCACCAAAGCGTAACACCAATACAGAAATTAACCATTCACGCGCTAGGGTGACAGCTTGTACTACTCGATCTCGTTTAATGTACCACTCAATCATTTGCAACTGTAACCATAAATTTTCTGCTAATGCTGCTTGATCCGTTGGATCTTCTAAAGCAAATTGTCCATACTCTTTTACAACTCTTTCTGACAATAATGAGAATGGTTTAGCACGTTCAGCAAAGCTCGATTCAGCTTGTTTTAATATTTCTTCTAGCCTAGTAGCAGATTGCATTGTTTCAATTGGTCGAGTAAGACTCAAAGCCAATGAAATATTTTCAATACTATTAGCTGTTCTTTCTAAGTGGCTTCTTATTGGTCTACTAGCAGGATTATCACGCAGTTCAATGCCTGATGGAATAGCATTTCTAAGTAAATTAGCAAGTGCTTGTCCATCTCCCATTTCAACGAAACGCTCTGTTGCTGTTAACCAATCAAGCATTCCTATAAATTCCGATAAATCAATTACAGGTGCAGGTATACCAGTTTTAAAGTTACCTAACTCTAATGCACCATAATAAATGGCATCAATAGTAACATTCTTAGCAGCTTTCAAGTAAGCCGCAAATAAGAATACAAGAAAAGGTAAAGAGCGCAGTCCGTGAGTGATATCAAAAATTACATGATCATTTTCGTTCACTTGTTCAGCAATTATTTTAAATGTTTGCCACATTTCTTCAGTGCTTCTACCAGTGGGAATATCAATTGGTTTGATGCGTGAATCTCCCAAAGCCTCTAAAACAGGCCAAGTATTTTCTCTAGCTCTTTCTGTAACACAAACTAACATTGTGTCATAGTCACAAAACTGTCGTAAAGCTTCTGCAAAAACTCCACCAATATACTCATTTCCGTTATGAGTGTAGGTAGTTTGTAGTGCGCCGCGATCGCCTAAAAATGTGATGATATTAATTTTGCTCATTGTTTTTATTCCTTGAATTTTTACTCGGGTAATAAGGGTAAACCTGTTTCATTCCAAAGTGCAGGTAGGGCAACTTTAGATCCACCAGTGCGTTCATTTTCCACGAACCATTCAAAAGCTTTACCCTCTGGATGAGGTGGTACAGGGTTTTGTCCTTGTTGTTGACGTTTTCTAGGATAATACACAGGTTTATTATCGTTAAAACCTTGACATCCACAACAAAATGCTTGAATAAAACGCACTTCTTCAAAGGACTTACCGTTACCATAAGCTTGAGTTACAGCATCCTGAAAAAGTTCGATTGACGCTTCTGCTTCCCTTGGTGATGAATTAAAAATTGAGATTAAGGAAGAATAGAACTCACGCCAATTTTCTCCTTGACGCAAGTCGGTTTCATCCCAATTAATAGTTAGTTTTACACTGCCAAAACCTAACGGTTTACCACCTCCTAAACGATGATAATGGTTTTCAGGAAGGGAGAGTAACCAAAGCAATGCGCCAAGTTCAACATCTGAAAGGTTAGTTACATCAATATTAAAACTGAAGGTGGTATTAGGTTTTACCCAAGCTTTAATAGAACGATTTTGATCATCTGTTTGTTCTACATTATTTTTTGTAGGTCTACGATATTCCTGGAAATGTCCTTCTTGTGGTCTTTGTGTTCTATCTTCAATCGGGTTATTCCAGTGTTGTGCGGGTAAATTATTATGATGAGGGTAAACCTTACGTCCTCTTAAGCCATAATTACTTTGATAAGTATCTTCTTTTGGTATTCCTTTATCAAGTGGAGTTCCTTTGTTATCTTTAGCAATGTAAAATCTTGCTTGTTGTGGTTTTGGTTCACCAAGAATAGCAAGAGGAAAACCATCATCTCCAAATGATTCTACAGGATCATCTGAATTACATTCTACTGAATGAATGCGTAAATTGCCTTTATAAGAACCTTGACCATTTTGATTTACCCAGCCAAATACTCTATCTGCTGGAGAAAGAAACTTAATGTCTGTTGCTGGTTTTAGATTAGTATCCAATAATTCATCAGGAGATACATTATATAATCTTCGAGAAATAGATACAGGAAATAAAGACGTTACTTTATTATTTTTCAGTTCTACATAACATAAAGTACCTTCTTTTAATTCTAGTTCATCGGCTTCATATATATGACGTGACCATGCTGTTTTTCCTGGTGTAGCACCAAGATAATCCTGTGGATTTTGGTGATTTTTACGACGATTTTCTAAATCTTTGATATGGGTTTCTTGGTAATTATTAACCAGTTCTCTCCAAAGAGATTTGATTTCATCTGTAATAGTTATTGTCTCATTATCATTTCTCTCGATAAAAACTCTCTCATATTTTTTACCATTAATATTTGCACCTGTTACTAATACCCATCCTTTCAACCATTCACCATCACCAGGATAAGTTGCGTCCCATTGTCTAATTCGTGTTACTATTCCTTTATTTAGTCTTACCCAAACAGCATGACCATGTTGAGGTAATTCACTAGAGTTGTCATACCTAACCGCTTCTCTACTCTCGCCTTTATCTCGTGAATTACTACTTTTTTGATATCGTGGTAATCTGGCTGTATTACCTGTATTACCTAACAAATCAGGTGCTTCCATTAGTCTTAAAACTAATTGATTATTTCTGCTTTCAACTCTAGCTGGAATCAGATCATTCTTGGTAGGCATCCTCAAGGCTAAACGGTCTTCATGCTTAACAAATACTGATAAGCGAGAATTTGTTACTGTTTCATAAGCCGATCGCAACATTCCTTTGATTGAAGTGGGTGGTAAATATGGTTTACCATCTGCATCTAATCGAATGGGATAAATTTTGTGATCTGTTCCTCTTGCGTTTGCTGCGTCAGGAATAAGTAAAGGTGTCACAGTTGTTAAGGTGACGGAAATTTTACCACTCCAATAATTATCGAGATAAGAACCATGACAACAAGGATTTCTATCTCCTAATTCCCCTTCTATATTACGTGGAAGTGCAGGAACAAAGTTATAGGGGTTGTGAAAGTCTCCTGGTGAATTGTTTCTATGTGAATTGCTAGATGAACGTACTGCTGCTGATGCTGTTACTGATGGTTTAGGTGTAGAAACAATAGATTGAGAAGATTGAAAAGGTTTACCTTTTTCGCGGATCTGTTTTGGTTGTCCACCAATTTCTTCTAATTCAACTTCTAAATTATTGAGTCGTGCGATTTCTTTTTTCTTGAGTTCTAACAAATCTGTTGACAGCGCAGAGTCTGAAACTGGAAAACCACTAATAAATCCCCCTTTACTATTAGTAAATTGCAATTGAATTTTTCCATTTTTAGAAACAATTAATTTTCCTGATAACATTATTTCACCTCTAATCCTGTTAATCTTTCTTCCACTACTGAAACATTGCCATTTTCATCAGTTACTTTTAGATATTCAACAGCATTCAAATAAACTCGTTCATTAGCAGTTAATCCTTGTACTGGAACATCTATAGAACCAATACGAGCAGTAGATAATTTACACCATCCTGAACTTGATTCAGTTTTTGCTTTATCACCCCATAAAATATATTGTTGATGAATTGTATCTAATATTTCTATTTCAGCAATATTTTCATCTAAATAATCTGAAATATTTTGTTCAGAAATTAAAACAGCTTTACCTTCGCCGTTTAACTCGTTTAACCAACGTAACTCACAATTTTGGTTAAATGCTCGTAATTCAAAAACTTTATCAAGGGATAAAATTTGATTATTTGCATTTGCTAAATGTCCATTTTCCTGAACTTTAGCAAATTGGCAGCTAGTAGGAGAATAAATAATTGCCACTGCGTTAGAAAGTGCTGATGCACATTTTTCTAAAGCTGAGTTTAGAGTGATATTTTTTTGTGTGCATCTTCCGTATAAAGTTACCATTAATTATCCCCCTGATTTTGTTGATTAATCCAATTTTTCCAACCATTATTTAAAGTTTGTAAAAGCTCAGAATCTAACTCTGTTAAACTACCCTTTTCTAAAGTTACGTTTGTAAATTCTTCTAAATCATCTGACAGATTTTCCCCTTGAATCACAATGTTGTTAACTTTAATTGAACCCATGCCTCTATTTGTTCCATATCCTAGAGGAATCCGACCATCTGCTAAATCACGTAAACATAACAACAGGAGAGAAATAATAGCAAATAGTTTTTCTTGAGGAAGACGAGTTATATCTAAAGTTAGATATATAGGTTTCCAACTAATTTTCATCAACTCTAAATTGCTGTACAACATACCATCAGCAGCACCTCCAGTCCATCTATCTACTGCTACATGAAAAGCCTGTTGAACATTTTGGAGATGAGCATGATTTAGTGATTCTCTCAGAGTTGTTTCATTAGTGGCAGCTTCTATATTTGCCCAATCTGATGCAGTGATAATTTTATTAGCATAGCAATCATCAATAAAAAGTGAACCAATACCTTTTACTGTTTGTTGATTAGCTTTTGCTCTTGTACCAAATAATTCATTAACTAACGGAACTTCAATTTGTTCCATAAAATCTGCATTTCTGTTAATTAGGTATGAACAAACAGTTCTAATAATGCGTTCTGCTTGAAACCGCAAAGCACCTTTAATTGAACTACCTGGTAAAACGAATGTTAGACTACTATCAATTGCACTAACTAAGGGAAGGATATCAACAGCAATACCATTACCTTCTGCTTTGACCATTAATTGACTTTGTGGTTGCCAATTAATTTCAAATGTCAATTTTTTTCTTTGAGAAGAAATGGTACTACTTTGTAAAAAGACAGATGAATTAATTATTTCATCCTTACCCTGCAAAGCTTTTAATATACCGTCACGTTGACTCAAGTTAGATTCACGGATACTTAAATTAAATAATTTTACTTTTCCTAATCCTCTCGTTTTGGCTGCACCTAAACGAATCTCTCCTTTTTCTAAAGATTTAATTAAATAGGCAAAGCTATTCTTGTATTCTGTTGCTTCTTCTGAAGACTGAAAAGGTAATTCTAAGGTCATATTTAACGGTATTTTACAACCTTTAGGCAGTATTGCACGGTCATATTTTGCTTTTTCTGCAGCTGTACCCCATTCTCTATGAATGCCTACACCATCTCTAATTTCAGCGTTTACACCCTGAATAGGTGCATCTTCCACAAGAATAAAACTAGCGTGACCCTCAGCATTTTTTTCTTGCTGATAACCCCATAGACTATTTGCTTTCTGAGAATCTTCTATCCAACTACGAAAAGCTCCTGCTAAACTTGTTCCAGGAATATAATATTTACCTTGACCATTAACAGCTAAAGGCAAATCTATTTGAGGATTACCACCCACTCCACCTACATGAATAGGGGTTTGAGCAATTAACTGACCACTAACTTTAATCCGAGATGATATTTTACGTGCCATGTAATTTTTACCCTACTTTTTGAATGTTTTTCTGTTGGTTTTCAAGCTCACGTTTATGAGCGCGGATACAAGCATCCATTAAAATTTGTACCGCTTCTGACCACAATTCATTTTTAAGTTTTTGTTCTCCTGTTTTAGTCAGAGTAAATTCTGCCAACCCGTCTTTGTGTCCTAATTTTATTAAAGCTGATGATAAATGTTCCCAAATTTCTGTAGGACTGGTTATTAGTTGACGAAGCTTGTCTAAACTACCACTTGGCCATTTATTAGCACGATTTTTAGTATCTTGTAAATGTTGAATCCATCTTTGTAATCCCTCATCTTCTGGTGATTCAATCCGTGATAAAACTGAGCGTAAACTTCCTAATTGACTCATAGGAGGTTTACTTTCCCCGTTTTCAATTCTGATATCTAAAATTTGTGTACGAAAAGTATACTCAGAAACTAAAAGTTCAGAAGCTAAAAATAAAGATGCTCGATGAATAATTTCTCTCCAGGCTGCTTTTTCAATGATATGAGCGTAATCAATAATATCTTGCTCATCTTCAAGATAATGATTGAAATTATTATCTTGCTTTTTATCTTTTGATTCTGGTTTTGATTCTGGCTTTGGCATTGGGTTGGTTAAGATTGGATCATTTAAAGAAATTTGACCATAACCTTCTGCTCTACGTTCACCAATACCTCTTGATTGAATTTGAGCTAATAAGTTCTGCTCAAGGGTTCCTTCTATGATTTCAAAAACAACACAAGTTCCTGCTGCTAGTCCCACTAAAGAAGGTCTAGGTAATCCCCAGCGTACTTGCCAAGAATCTATGCGATGTGTTCTGGCTATATATGGGAGTTTTTTCTCGTCAGAAGATTTGATTTCTAGTTTTACATTTAAATGTTTTTCTAGTTCTTGTTCGAGATACTTAATGTCAGTTGTTGGTCGCAATCTTTCATCTCTGAGTAATACGTCAGAAAGCAACCAGACAGTTAACTCTTTATTGTTAGTCGCTGAACTTTCTTTTTTAGGTTCTCGATTGTCTAAAACACTTAATTCTATATCGCCATAGTCGTCTTTTTTGGATTGTCCAATGCGATAGGTTCCTTTTAAAAGTTTACGCCAATCTTTTTTATCTAGCATATCTGCTATAGATTTTTTCAATTTCAATTTAGCTTGTAGTTTAGTTCCTGGTTGAATAGCTTCATAACTGTAAACACCACCTAAATCACTGGTAGGACGTTGAAATTTATCTTCAATAGTGTTATGCGTTCCTACGGTCATTTGAACTGTTTTATATTGAGGCAAATTATTTCCATCTGTAGAGTCAATATACCCTGCACGATAACCTTTTAATTGTCCTTCTGGTTCGTCTTCACAAAAGCGGTTATAAACCTCACCTCCCTTATCTAATCCACCTCCTAATTTTTTGTAGAATAATGCTAAGGGAACAGGTCTTCCTTGTTGTTGGTTTACTTCTAAAGTGGCATTAGTAAGAATGATATCACCATGAGCGATCGCACTAACTAAATCTACACCTAGACCACTTAATTTTTTAAAAATTATTCTTAATAAATGAGTTCCAGGAATATAATCAAGTGTCTCAACTACGTTACCTACAGTGCGTTTAGAAATAATCAGAGGGGATTTTGTAGTAATTCCTAAGTTAATTTCTACCCATTCTTCATTTACAAGATCGTTTACATATCCTGTATTTTTTGTATCTTCTTTTTCTGATGCCTTATCAATTAATGGTGCTTGTGGTTGAGGATGTTTTGAAATCCAATCAATATAAGATTTTATATCCTCACCTTTTATTTCTAATTCACACTTTCCTGCTCCTCTGCGACGTTTACCACCTAGACGTTCTACAAATTTAGTACCAGCAACTAATAACGCATGAGCAGTCTTTTGTTGCTCTTGATTTGTTGGTAAATTTAATTCACATTTTGCCTCTAGTAAAGCACCACCTCTAACTACTTCTTCAAACCTCAAAAAGTCTTCTTTAGCACAACCAGATTCACTATCTATACTAATTCCTGGTTTCACAAAAGTTAGAGCATTTTTCACGCTGGGTTTATTCTTTAAAACTTCTCTTAAGGAATCTGAAAAATATGCTGCACGTATAGATAAAGCCGCAGGAAGAGGTTCTTTTTCTATTGCTTCTTTTGCTAAAGCAGGTTGTTCACCAAAGAGATAATTTACCCACTGTTGCCAAACACCGTTTTCACCATTATCTAAACCAAAAGCTACTAACTCACAAGCATCTCGTAAAATACCTGTCAGAGTTTTAGCTGGGATATAAGGAAGTTCATCTTTATCTTTTTGTACTAAACTGTCAATATCTCCTGGTATTCCTGCACCAGCGCCAATGTGCCAATCACTGGTAAGCTTAATTTTGATGGTCAATTGTCTAGTTAATTGTTCAGACTTTGAAGTATTTGAATGATTCAGTGTGATATTAGTTTTATTTTGAGATTGATTTTTCTGAGGTTGTTTTGGTTTATTCTTTTTAGACATTATTTTTATCCTCTACATTTACTACATTTAAAAATTCGGCTGCATCTATAGCATCTAATAGTCCAGTAATATCAATTCCTGAATCTGGCTCTCTTTCAAAAAGAGAATCTTGACTACCTGCTAAAGTCGTAATATTTTGATCATGATAACGATCTCTAATTAAACGATATCGCGCATCAGCAACTTCTTTACCTAAAAATAATCCTGCTTTTAGGTCGTGCATTTGGCTATTAGGTAATTTTCTTTTATCACCATCATTTTCATCTTTAGTTACAAGGACTTTAATTTTTGCTTCTAACTTAGAAAATTGATGAAATTTAGCCCATTCCGAACCATTTGCTTTTGTAATATCATCTTCACAAGTGACTACATAAGGACGATTATGTAATTTTTTGTTTTCGCTTTCTAGCTTGCTACGAATAGTCTTGAAATCAACACTACTAGAATCATAAAGGATATGGAAATCGAAAGATGAACAAGGATAGGGTTTTTCTTTTTCTAAATGAAAATGAGTTACCTTTTTCTTGACTTCTTTGGCAGATTGCATCAGTTTTTCTGCTAATTCATAAGCCACAGAAAAGGGAAATTTTGGTTTAATAATTGCTATACCCGCACAAGCAGAAAGACGAGGAACACCTAATGCTTTTTCTGCAATTTCTGGAATGATGCCATCTAAATGTTCTTGGGATTGACTCTTTGTTTCTTTTTCAAAAGCTGTCAGGAATTTTTTTGTAAATTCAATAGCAATTTTACCATCACAAACTACAGTTAAATCATCACCTCCTAAAACTAATGGTATGATTGTTACTAATTTTTTATCGGTAGCTTTAAAAGCATCAAGGGCAGAAATAAAAGCTTTTTCTGTACAAATATCTAATGCAATAGAAAACTTTCTCAGTTTTTCCACATAGTTTCTATTAGCTTCAGCACAATTTTGATGCTCATTTTTTATATGCTTTTCAAAATCTAGAAATATTTCTCCTAAGCCATTACCATCAGCATGAATAACAGATAACCATGTTCCTTCATTTTCTAAATAGTCAATTAATTGACGAGTGCTATTAGGAAAATCAATTTCAGATTTTTCTTTTTTTAGTAATTCTCTAATTCTTTCTAACCCTTCTTTACTAGAGTCTCTTTTACTGCAACTGACTACAGACATGACTACTGTTTCTCCATCAGTGTTATCTATTTGAGAAGCAGGTAAACCACTTGTAGAACATTCATCTATTATTGGTAAACGCAAAAATCTTAAATCGGGGGCAGGTCTTTGAGAGCGAAATGTTGCAAATTTCTGATGTATTTTCCGGTTAATTTCTCCCAAACTATCGTTATTCCAATCAAATTCATAAATAACGCCGCAAATATCTAAACCAGGTGCTTCTTTCAAAGCTGTGTGAGTGACATATTGAATGATTTTTTGAGCAGTTGTTTTTTCTTTTGTTAGTAAAAGAGCTTTTCCTGAAGTTGCTACAATTACTTCAACTTCAATATTATTATTAGTATCAATAGGTGGATTCAATTTTTCATTTAGAATGTTAGCTCTGAGTTGCTGACCATTTTTAAAAAGACTCAAGCCTGGATTAGATTTACTCACTTGTTCTACAGCTTTTAAAACCCATTTTGTACCAGCAATATAAGTTAACTCAGAAGCACCAATATTTTCTTTCAGCTTGTTGCTTGAAAAAATGTAGTTTTGATTTCCAGACGTTTCAATTAGTACCAAATACATAATTTATCTCTAAATACTCTAATTGACAAAAAGCGTTCTAGTGAGAGAAGCGATCGCTCCCCTCCTACCCCCCAACCTATACCGTCAAATGCAGGAAAAATCCTCACCTCGCTGTCATCGGTAAATTCTACCTATAAGCTTATATGATTATTACTCAACATAACCACTAAGAATATTACAATCGCTGTAAATAATTACTACAAACTGTAAACTAGAATATTCACATATAGTAAAAATCAGCTAATTTCTTTAATCAATCAAATCTCCCAACTTATAAGTGGGATTGTGAGTAATACAAATCACATATTTTGCTAATTTGGGATCATAAAAACCAATTGCACTGTAAATATGTGCCAACTTATGCGCCAAAACAAAAGCCACGGGAATAGATACAGGTCCATTAATTTTCAATAATTGACCCCCTGCTAACTCTCCCGACTGCGCCATTTCTTCTAAGCGTGCCGCTGCATCCTTAACTATTTGGTCATTTTGGGCAGGTTCACCAAATTTAATCCGTAAAATTCCCGCTTGTAATTCAATGTTATAAGTAGTCACGGTTTGCATCTCCAACCAATAACTACATCATACATGACAGTGGAAGTAGCCTATTCCAACGAATTTTATGTAGGGGTTAATGAATGTAGGGACAATTCATGAATTGTCCCTAGAAGGGTTTCAAAGCTTATGTAGGGTTTGTTGAAGATGTAGTAATACAAACAAAAATATTTTTATACTTAATATTATTTATAAGCTATAACTAGGGCTTTTAAGACTCTATATGTTACATCAGATTTTCAATGATTATACAGCAGGAGTCAGGAGTCAGGAGTAAAACTAGCTTAGTGTATAGGTTTCAATTTAGATTCTGTACCTAATGGATTTGCAATCTGCTGTATTATGATTTATGCAAGCAAGATGCCTGCACCACAGGAGTTTTAAGGTTATGTGTAGTAGAGATAAAACCATTAAACTATGGAATAATTGGAACATCGGGACTGGGTAGTAATTGATAATTACCAATTACCAATTACCAATTACCAATCACCAAATTAAAACAATCAGGCGCTACCTGTAAAGGCAACTTCGGGAAACTTCAACTGCGCTTCTGCCATTGGGCGGTTTCTGCCTTCTTCTTGCCAGTAGTTGATCACTTCTGTGGCTTTGTTTAGCAACTCAACGCGATCAACATCAGTAATCCAGTGTTTGGATTCTAACTCTTTTTTCAGTTCTTCCCACGCATCATTACGAGGCCAGAAGAAGTATTTAGTTAAGGGGCTTGTGCCTTTACCAACAACCTGATCAACTGCTAAGGCTACGTTCTCATCTAACCAGAGAATTTTTAAGATAAATTTTGTGGTCAATCGTACCTCCGGGACAAATCCGGCTATAACTTACTAATGTTTGCGACCACTTATTATAACTGAATATCTGTCCTATTGACCAATGAGTTTCAAAGTCAGTTTGATCTCCCGACTCCTGGGGCAACCACCTATCCATTACCGGGATCTTTCTTAACATTCGTGAGAGCGATCGCTTGCAGACCCCCAACCCTTAATCCTCCGTTGCTGATTCTCAATAAAATGAGGTTTTTATCAATAAATATGAGGTACATTTTGTCAAGATCAGGTAAATTCAAAAGTCTTGAAACCTTTACCAAGTATAGGTTTTAAGATTGTTAAGAAAGATGTTTATAATGGATAGGGGCAACCACGGGGGGTTTGCCCCTACTGCCTCCTCCTGTAATCACAAAATTTGTAAAACCACCATAGTCATATCATCAGTATTTTGTCGTTCAGAACCGATAAAATCCTGAACCTTATCAAACAAATAATCAACAATTTCCTGGGGTCCATTGCAATAACGACAAGCAGCATTAAACGAAGTCACAAAATTATCTTCATCAAAGCGATCGCCACCAGCCGCCGCCGCATCCGTTAAACCATCTGTATAATAAATAACTGTATCCCCTGGTTCTAATTGTGCTTCCCCATTCTCATATTGACTATTTGCATCCAAACCAATCAACATCCCCATAGTATCCAATCTCGTCACTGTTTTAGTAGCCGCGTGCCACCACAAAGGCGGATTATGTGCTGCATTACTATAAGATAACAATCTTGTACGGGGATTATATTCTGAATAAAACAAAGTGACAAACCGGTGGGAATTTTCCAAATCAGCATACATCACACGATTCAAATTTTGCAAAATTCCCGCCGCAGAATTACCATGTAATACTTCACCTCTGAGCATTCCTCGCAACATGGTCATAATTAAACCAGCAGGAACACCTTTACCCATCACATCCCCAATTACCAAAGCCCAACGGGCATCTTCTTTACTGCTATTAAGATTAGATTTAAACTGATTATGATTTGTGGGAATAAAATCATAATAATCTCCACCCACACGATTAGCCGGTTTACAACGTGCGGCCAAAACAGCACCAGGAACATTAGGACATTGACGCGGTAAAAGTCGCCGTTGAATCTCAGCACCAATTTCTAATTCTTGATCTAATCGTTCTTTTTTCCTCAATTCTACTGCTAGTTCATCGTTGTCAATAGCTACGGCTGTTTGATCTGCAACTAACCTGACTAACTTTTGTCTAGTTTCTGTCCAACTATATTCTGGATCACGGCTTAAAACATAAAGCCATCCCCTTTCTGTATGTTTAACTATAATTGCTGTACCAAAAATCTGCACATCTGGTCCTAAATATTGATGCATCTGAGCATCTAAAATTCCTGTGGTTGTCAGTGGTGCAGAATTAGGTAACAGTGTAATTTTACTTGTAGCATTTTCTAGGGCTTTGCGGATAATTTTCCGTTGTTGACTATCCTGCCAATGTAGCTGCTCTAACCTAATTTGACCATTTGGTTTATAGAGAAATAGGGCGCTACCTTCAGCATCGGTAACTCTGGTGGCCATGAGAGGAATCAGTTCCAAAAACTGATTCAAATTATTGAAACTTCTGAGAGCAAATCCTAAAGAACTCAGCAAATCTTGAATTTTTTTCTGTTCCCGATGCAGTCTAGCCACAAGTTCTTTGAGTGCCACAACTGGAGTGACATCTGTGGTGGCACTACTATTAATTTCGGTGGAGTGAGAAGGAACTTGAGACACAGGTAAGTAGGTAGGCGTTGAAATTTATCGTTATGGCAAGGCAAGAGGCAAAAGACAAAAGGCAAGAGTGAATAGGTTTTCAGTGTGATTTACATTTTGTAACATACTTTGGTTTTTTCACGTTGTTTTACTTAAATATACTATTGCATTTGATATTAACAGATGGCAGATTGATGATTTATGAGCAATTTTTTATTTAGTGTTGCTCAATCATATTCGACAAGATTAGTTATTTTAGCAAGAGTAGAAAGATTGAAGATGTGATTTTGAACAGTATTGCATTTGCTGGTTTTATTGTTTGCCATTTATCAGGAGTTTCCGGTCATTGTATTTTTAGTTAAACCCTGTCTAGTATAAAGCAGTAATTTTGATAACGCTATAGACGGCTTATAATTTTTTCATGCCTTAATTAGTAATTCATATATCTGGGGAAATAAAACTTTCTTTTAATCAGAGTCGTTGCTTACACCTACAGAGTAAGTCTGGCGATTTTTCGATTAATGTATTTGAGACTGGCTTGTTAAACCGGGTGTTCCTACTGGAGTGAGAAAAAAAATATTTTTCATCATACCTGTAAACCCCAAAATACAAGTAACAAATTGTAAACATTTAACTGGTATATCATAAAATTCCCTGAATGTTTACTCAAATACCAAGTTTCTGTATCCAGTTTATTAGCTATGAAATTTTGAATGGCTAAATATGCAATTTAGCTCAAGACACAATATCTAGAATCTATAGGAAATAGAACCTAGATCAAGGATACTCTGGAATCTTTCAACCAAAACCTATATGGAGTGTTTTGGTTAAACCATGATAATTGACATCTGTAAATGGTCAAGAAAGAGTATTTATATGTAATTTTGCCAGTAGAACCTGATAACCAAGTTAGGAGTCATTAGCTACTTTGTTGACACTCGTCCACTTGTGTGTGAATACCTTTTACAGTTATCGATGAACCTTGTGCTGTATTAGATGGATCATTGGGCAGTGATAAAAATAGCTTTAGTGTGAAATTCTACCAGAAGTTGGCCATTTTTTGTAAAAAAAAAAGAATTATTTTAATTTATGGGACTGGTGACTGGGGACTGGGGAAGAAGCATGGGAGCAGGGAGCAGGGGGAAAATTATTTGTATTTTCCCAATCACCAATCACCAATCACCAATCACCAATCACCAATCACCAATCACCAATCACCAATCACCAATCACCAATCACCAATCACCCATTTAAAAGTGCTTCGACAAATTCATAACTAGAGAAGGGGCGTAAATCTTCAATTCCTTCTCCAGCACCAATAAAGCGAATGGGTAAGCCTAACTGTTGTACAACTGCTAAAGCAACTCCTCCTTTAGCCGTACCATCTAGCTTGGTTAAGACAACACCGCTGAGTTGGGCAGCTTGGGAAAATACTTCAGCTTGTCGTAGTCCGTTTTGTCCCAAGGTAGAATCTAGAACTAAAAGCGATTCTACATGGGCATTTGGAGCTTTTTTGTCAATAATTCGCCGAATTTTACTTAATTCGTCCATTAAGTTTTTCTTGTTTTGCAGTCGTCCAGCGGTATCTACTAATAATAATTCCGTGCCTCGTGACTGGGCGGCGGCGATCGCATCAAATACCACTGCGGCTGGATCTGTATTCTTCCCAGGATTAGCTATAACTTCTACTCCGCTTCTTGTTCCCCAAACTTTCACTTGTTCTACAGCAGCAGCCCGGAAAGTGTCAGCAGCACCAATTAAGCAGTTATAGCCGGATTTTTGGGCTAAATGGGCAATTTTACCGATTGTTGTAGTTTTACCAGCACCGTTAACTCCTGTAATTAACCAAATGGTTAAGTTATCTTTTTCTGGGGCAAAGCTGGATCTGGGTGCTGCTTCAATTGGTGCATCTAGCATATCCCGGAGGATTTGTTTCAGGTAGGCGATCGCCTGTTCTGGGGGCGTAACTTCATCCCGCAATTTTTGCTGTAAAGCATCAATAATAAAATCTGTGGCTTCTACACCCACATCAGCTTGCAGCAGTAATGCCTCAATTTCAGTTACAGCAGCTTGATTTAATGGTCCTTGTCCAACAATGGCTTTGAGTTGGTTAAGGATATTGCGCCGAGTTTTATCTAAACCTTGGCGTAATTTTTTCAACCAGGTAATTTCTTCTATAGAAATATCTTCGGCCTTTCTACCTTGTGCTGCTAAAACTTCTGCTGACCATACAAACCCATCATCAAATTCTATGACGGGAATTTCTGCTGCTGTTTCTGGTGTGGTTGTGGTTGATGTTGAAGTTGATGTTGAAGTTGGTGTTGTTTCCGGTTGTGCAACTTCAACGGCACTGGCTATCAATCTTTCCTGTTTGGCTTGCCTTTCTGCTGCTGCCCGTTCTAAAAAGGATAAAGTTGCTGGTTGTTGATCACTAACTGGAGTTTCTGAGCTAGTAACTTCTAATTCCTCAGTAACAGATGTTGCTTCTACTGATGTTGGTGCAGTTACTTCTTCTACAGATATTTCTGCGGTTTCTTCAGTAACAGAAGTTGTTTCCGCTGGGGTTGGTGCAGTTACTTCTTCTACAGATGTTTCTGCGGTTTCTTCAGTAACAGATGTTGCTTCTACTGGTGTTGGTGCAGTTACTTCTTCTACAGATGTTTCTGCGGTTTCTTCAGTAACAGAGGTTGCTTCTATTGGGGTTGGTGCAGTTACTTCTTCTACAGATATTTCTGCGGTTTCTTCAGTAACAGATGCTTCTGCTGGTGCAGTTTCTTGGGGCTGAGATTGTTGTTTTTGCTGAATATTTTTATAAGCAGCTTTAGCATAAGCCAATAGATCCGCCGTATCAGGTGTAGTTTCTGCGGCTGGTTCTGGCGGTGCTTCTTGTGTAGGCTGAGTTTCCCCCTGTGGTTGTGTTTGAGGGGTTTGAGAAGAATCGTTATGTTGACGGCGGAACCAATTAAAAACCATTGCAGCAGTATTATATTTATTAGTGTTATTAGTTATCAGTTATCAGCTAGTTATTAGTTTAATTTAATTTGCCACTTTTTCCGGGGTGGGAAGTTTTCCAAATATCCTCACTTTTAACGCACTCAAAGATCGGGAAGAAGCGAGGATATCACTCTATGCTATTTGTTTCTGCTGCTATATAAAACCTAGACAAAGCTAGACTTTACTTTCTACTTCAACGGGAGCATGGGAGCGGTTATCCCTCAGTAGACTTGCACGCTGTAGCCCAACGCGACTTTCTCAGGTTAAGATTTGGAAACAGACTATCACTCACTATCAATGCTTAGTTTTCGCGTCGGTAATAGTCTGATTCAATACTTGATATCTGAGGATTATATATCAAGTTGGCATTTTTCTGAGCCAACTTATGTCCATTTTTGTCAACATAAGTATATTATTGTCTATAAAATGGTCAACTTAGGACAAGCTCTGTGACACGACGGAGAACACCATTAATAAAGCGATGTCCGTCGTCTCCACTGTAGCGTTTAGCTAATTCTACAGCTTCGTTGATGGCAATACTGGCGGGAACTGCCATAAAGTTCATTTCGGCTACGGCAATTTGTAAGATATCCCGATCTATTTGTGCTAGTCGTGTTACTTGCCAATCTACTAAAGCTCCAGAAATTATTTGATCAAGGACGTTGCGGTTTTCATCAACGGTGATCACTATTTCTTTAGCATAATTGCGAACTTCCTTATCTTGATTGGCTAACTGAATCAATTCTGGAAAATCAACGGCTGTACCCAATTGGTTGATAGCTGTCTGGGTATAGGTGATCGCTTCTTGCAGCATGGTTCTAGCTGTATTCAGGTCAGAAGCCCGCGTTTGACTGGTTAAAAGGCGATCATTACTACGTTGTAGTTCTGCGGCTGCACTATTCAGGGTGTCTTGCACTTCTGTAGTCAGCGTGCGGACTGCACCCAAAACTAATTTGGCTACCAGTTGTTCATCTGGCAGTTTCTCTAATTTTTTGGGGTTGACTGGCAGTTGGCTGAGGCTTAACAATGCCAGTTCTCTGGCTATTTGCTGGGGTTTACGACGTTGCATAATGGTGGTTCTGGTTAGGGAAGAAGTAATGAAGTAAATAGGGCAAACTTATTAATATATCAAGTTTGACATATTTTAACAATTAGATTGTCTGTTGGTAGTGGGTAATGGGTAATTGGGGGATGCTGAATAAACCAAAAAGCCTCTTCAATAATTGATCAAGCTTCTTCTACAGAAATAACGTGACTTTTGGGTTCTATTGCTGACACTGCGGTTGGTAAAACCAATGGGGATATGCCATTATTGGGGGCGACTATACCTCCTGAGACTACTATTTTAAAAGCGTCTTCTATAGATATTGAGAGGTTTACTACTTCATCTTCTCGAACCAGTGCATACCATCCAGTGGTAGGGTTAGGGGTGGTGGGGATAAAAACGCTCAACAGCGGTTGATTCATCTGGGTTTGGATATCGCTACTCACTGCACCAGTGACAAAGGCGATCGCCCAAATTCCTTTTCTGGGATACTCTAATAAAACGACACGGCGAAATTTACCATTGGAATCTTTGAGTATTGTTTCTAATAATTGCTTGAGGGTTTTGTATACCTGACCAGCTAAGGGTATAGCTTGCAGTATTCTCTCCCCAAAATCTAGCAACCACTTACCAACTATATTCCGAGCCATCAAACCAATGACTAGAATGCTCAATAGTGGTACTGCCAGTCCAACTAGCAAATTCAATAAATTGACTAATATCGGATGTAGACCATCAAAGGGATTTAGCTGTTTGGGGATTTGGGTGAGAAAGTTTACTACCCAACTGGCAATAGTAATGGTCAGCCAGATGGTAGTTGCTAGGGGAATTACCACCAACAAACCAGCAATCAGGTCATTTTTTAAGTCCTGTTTCAGCCGTTCAATTACCAAGCCCCGATTCTCCTTTTTTTAGGCTACTAAACTTTTTGTGATTGCTATCCAAAGTTCCTTAAAGCTGGGATTTTTCTCCCATGCTCCCTGTTTCATGCTTTATAACCGATACAAAAAAGCTAACTAAGTCACTAGTGTTACTTTTCTTTGTAATACTTGTAAATGATTGTTGCAAGTTTCTCAGGTATTATCAATCCTAACGCGCTATCCTACCAAATGAGCAAAATTGTTCAACAGGAAGATGCTTTAAACTACATAAATCAAGCAGATAACTCTGTTCTTGATGTTTAACGCACCCTGCGACACACTTTTGGTATGACAGGCAGTGTTAGTCCTATTGATCATGAAACTCTTACTACAAGACGGTTTTATGTTCTAACTCCTGGGGAAAAATTAAGTTTTGTGAAAAAAATTAATTTATGATTTGAATTTTATCAATGAAGTACACACCAATTCAATACTTTTCGGTTCAGCCCAAAACAACGAAATAACGTAGGTTGGGTTGAGGAACGTTCACGCAGTGTGCCGAAGGCATAACCCAACATTTACAAGGGTTTGTTGGGTTTCACTTCGTTTAACCCAACCTACAAAAATACTTAACCGAACCGTATTGCACACCAATTTATTCACTGTTCCCTGTTAAAACTATCGGCTGACGCTCACAGCGAAGCCTTGCACAATTTTAATTTTGACCATCCTCAATCCCTTGATTTATCTAGGTTTTACATTTATTCAGCAAGCCCTACTTAAAGAAAAAATCGTTCCTATCCAACTCTTGAAACTGTCACCTGGGTCTTTCACAGATAATTTTTTCAGCAAACCCTACTGAATCCTGCGATAATAAGCCGCCAACTCTAGTTGACGGCTCATCTTAGTTAGCAACCGATGAATTAACGCGCTGGCGCTTTCCGTTTCCCACCTTGTAAAGATCCCATCCCTTTTAATCCTGTCCAACCGATGATGATATAACCGATAGCTAATAATAAACTGCTAATACCTATCCTTAGTCCAGACTTCCAAGCACTTTCTTTCGCTTGTTTTTCAGCTTCTTCTTTCTGTTGGCGAATTTGATTGATTCTTTGTTGGGCTACTTGATTAGGATCTGTTTGTTCAGCAATAAATTTGTCCAATTCTTGAGGATTGGCTTTAAATTTCTTCAGTAATTCTTTTTGCTCTGCGGGCAGTTGAGGGTTTTCCAGTGCTTGCTTATATCTCTGCTCGTCTTTAATTAGTTCAGTAAACTGTGCCTTGGCTTGGCTTCGGGCTTGTTCTAACTGTGCTTTGGCCTGATCATTATTTAGCTGATTGAGAAATTGAGATAGCTGGTTGTTAAGTTGGGTTTCTGCTTGCTGGGCTTCTTGGGAAATTTGATTGACTCTTTGTGTGCTGGCTTGACGGACATTGTTGAGATGGAGAGGGAAAATCAACAAGAATATCAAACCTAAGAGGCTGGCAAGTATCAAAGAGGGAAATCTGAGATCCAAACTTGAGCGATCGCCTCCCTCAGCACTATCAAACCAATATGCAGCCAAGATCATCCCTAAACCTACCATTGGCACAATTCCCCGATCAACCAAGGCTGTTGTTAAGCCAATTTGTGCTTGCTTGTCAGTGGGACTAAAACCCAACAACAAAATCACAAAATCAACAAAAAAAGACAAAATGCAAACTATCCCAACTACCTTGAGTGCAAGGGAAGTATTCGAGGAAACAACACGGTTAACCATATTTTTGTAAATTTCTTGTGAATAAACTGATTGACATTTATCAAGTTACAACTATCAAGTTACAACTCTCGTCTATCACCTACAAATATCTGTTCCCAAACAGGTAAATCTTCTGGACGGTCAATATCAGCTAAACTAGGTAAGTATCCAGATAATAAATTTAGTTTCTGGGCAATTTCTATAGTTTGTTGGAATACTTGAGCAGTTCCCCATGAGATTTGAGAAAACAACTCTGGGACGACTCGACGTAAACCAATCAAGTAATAACCACCATCCAGTGCAGGTCCTAGCACTAAATCGCAAACTTTGAGTTTCTCCAAGGCTGATGCTAAAATGTGTGAGTTTAGACCAGGACAATCAGTACCAATGATGATTACCTGTTCTGCATTGTTACTAAAAGCATCTACAAGCGATCGCATCATCCGCTGACCTAAATCCCCTTCACCTTGACTTTGATATACAAAACCAACACCTAACCAATTTTGCATTAATTCCCAATTACCCCCAGCAAACCGCACTTCCACATTTATAGCAGATATCTTTTGTAATTCTTTAACCTGCAATATGGTATGTTCAGTCATTTGCTTTTGCAGATCAGCCGCACCAACTTCACCCAAAGCAGGTATCAGTCTGGTTTTAGTCTTCCCTGGTTCTGGATAACGGGTAAAAATAATTAGATGCTGTTTTCGGATATTTAGTAATTTCTGCACAGCAGCGCCCTTTGGAAAGTCAAAAATCAAAAAACAGGGAATAGGGAAGAATAATTTTATATTTTAGATTTTAGATTTTAGATTGGATCTCCTATTCCTTAGCAACTTGAGTTAATAACCTACCTTCCGCACCCCCCGGTGTCACAATCGGTTTTTTCGTAATTTCATTACGACCAAATGTTGTATTTTGTACCAAAGATAATGAATATTGGTAGGCGATCGCCAATTCTAAATCTCCAAATGACCAATTTTCGTTGTGTGACAGTTGAGGGTGCGGAATGTGGGTTAATAACAATATTTACCATCTTCAGGAGTCGGATTTTCTTTTGCGGTTCGCAATGCTCCTAAAATTGTCGATACAAAAACACAACGCTTTCCTTTTCCACCAGATTTACTAGATAGGGTGATTCTACCTAATGGGGGTTTTCTGACACTACCTAAATAATCAAACTGAATATGTCTTATACCATTAGACTGCCGTAAAGTTGTTTCTGCATCTAGACGAACTGAAGTATCTAAACTATTCCATATAGCATTAAGTGGGTTAACTGTTCCTGGATGAATAGCCCATTGAAGTATATCATTTTCTTCTCTAAAACTAACTTGCCAAGTCAATTTCTCCTTTTTTGCTTGGCTTTGAGCTTGACGTATTGCTTGATAAACTTGATTTTGAGCAGTATTCAAACGCAAATTATTCAGAAAAGACATCCAACTTGGTGCTGCTATTCCACCCAATATACCAATTATTAACAGAATTATTAAATTTTCTAGCAAAGTAAATCCGTTATTTGATTTCTCAGATATTTTGTGCATTGTATTCATTGTTTGTTTCAAACTCAACTTTTTTATATACATACCAATCACCAATCACCAATCACCAATTACTATTTATATAAATAACCACGTCCTTTAACTTTAATATTCGCGGTGGGAAAATAAGTTTTTCGATCCTTACTGTAGTCAATACCAACATGATGATTAAGACGAGCCAAGGCATTACCGCGAATAAATATTTGTGCTGTTGTATTCAAGCTATCAACGCAAGCATAAAAACTAGTCATTTTACCTGTTTTAGTTGTATTAAAACTATCAGGAGTTACTTTTGACCAAGTAATATTAGGATTTGTAGAATTAGGAGGACAAATTGCTGGGGGTGGATTATTTGTAGTTTGATCAATATAATCAACCAAAACTAATGTATTAGCAGTATAAGCATTACTTCCCTTTTGCCAAGCATTCATAATTTCTTTGATAGTACCTTTACCATTGATATCAAAAGGAGCAAAACCATTACTAGGACAATATTCATTTGGTTGACTAGAAGAACCTTTTACATATTTACCTGGATATCCATTACATGATATTGTTTTCTCATCAGCGATATTAGCGAGGACACCATCTCTAATTTCCCATCTACCAATACGAGCTATTTTAGACCAATTAGAATTAGAAGTATTAGTATCTTGCATTAAAAAATAAACTACTAGGGAATAAACAAAAGTATCATTTTTACCTCTTCCAGAAACTGGTAAAACATTAGTGATTAATTCTCGTTGCCAAAATACAAGTACCGGAACTCTATCAATACCTCTGGGGGGTGCAGGTAGTTGATTTTTGATAGCTTCTATACCTTGAGCATCATAGATATAAAAAGCCTGTTGTAAATCGCGGGAAATATACTCTAATGCTGCTTGAATTTCCTGTTCTGATTTGATTTTAGCTTGTTCTCTGCGGTCAGTTTCCATCACATTAATCATGAAACCTAATAATGTCGTGATAATAATAGATGACATTACCAGACCTACCATTAATTCAATTAATGTAAAACCACTGTTGACTTGAACATTTTTACGTATTTTATACTGGCGAAAGATGATTAAGGTATCTAAGATAAATTTCATGGTGATGTTCCAATTTGAATGATAGTAAAAGGAAAAGATGAACAATCGAAAATTAAATCTCCCTTGAAAGGGGAGGTTTTAGAGGATGTTTGAAAAGTATCAGAATTAATGAAGATCCCCCCAACCCCCCTTGAAAAGGGGGGCTAAATTCCTCAAAGTCCCCCTTTTTAAGGGGGATTTAGGGGGATCTGCGGGTGTCAAATCCCACACAAAAAAGTTTTCAAACAACCTCTTAAACATTGAAGGCAACAATTGTCAATTATCAATTATCAATTGTCAATTGTCAATTATCTACAAGGTGCTGATAAAGGAGTACCTAAACGCTGACATAAAGCTTGAAATGTAGTCCTATTATTGCCTATATCAGTGGTCATTTCTATTAATGGTGCTTGTTTATCACCGAGTCCATCAGTGATAGATGAAGCAGTTTGTTTACTTGTTGCACCAGTATTGATTTTGATGGTTTGGCTAAAATCAATATCTGCGCGATAGACTCTAATTGCTAACCGATAACCGTCATTTTTTTTGGTGGTTTGGACAATTCTTCCGGCTTGAATATAAAACATATTATTTGTACAATCTGTGTTGTGAATAATGCCATATTGATTAGCACAATATAGTTCACTAGGTGATGAAGGTGGAGGCATTTCTGATGTATTGATTAAATAATCATCTGGAGTAATAGCAAGATTTCTTGGTGCATCTTGAGTAGATGTCAGTTGAGATACTATTGTTGGTTTATTGATAGAACCAATTCTCACTCCGTCAATAAATGTTCTTGCAGTTTGAGATGCCATTTCCACTCTTCTAGCTTGCATACGGATGGCGGTTGACATCACTAATACTGGGGCGATCGCTGCTAGTAATATGGAAGCTACAACCATTCCTACTAATGCTTCCAAAATAGTAAAACCAGCGTTATTAAAGGTGACAGGGAACAGGTGACAGGTTACAGGGTTTAAAGTTTTTTGATATCTAGGTTTTCTCATTACTAATACCACGAACTTGGTTTAAAAAGTAATAGTTTACGGTTTTGTTTGTCCAAGTGCTATTGTTGATGATTAATCATCAAATTAATCACAAGAAAATTAATTACAAGCAGGACGTTGATCCTGATCTACTGCATAAATTTTAGTGGTAGTTTTGGCACATAACAAAGTTTCTATCCAGTCATCATCTCGACTGACTTCTCTAAAATATTCATTGGGTAAATTATTGGACATTGTGACTAATTTTTGAGAAAATAAATCAGGTACTTGAGATAATATTCCTACGTCATAACTCCATTCTCTTTTTGGTGGTAGGTGGCCAGAAGACATCCCATTATTCAGGCTAATTTTGTACAGAAATTCGCTAGATTGAGTATTAATTGCTGTACTATAAGTTCCTGTGGCGTAAGCACTTCGTTTCATTTGGATAAAAGCACCGTTAATTTTCATGGGAATAGCATTACCTCCAGGATGCCAGTTTTCTAAAAAGCGGACTAAGTTGGGTAAACCTCCGTTATCTTCTGTGGGACGACCAGGATTATCTCCTGTGGCTATAATTAAATTAAATGTATTTTCTGTGGCAACTTGTAACCAGTAATTATGTGAACCTGTGGTAATGCTGTTAGTATTATTGGGATCATCAGGTGTAGCAAAGGGTTGTTTAATTTGTAAAACTGGTTGCCAATTTCCATTTTCATCAACTTTTAACCAAGGAATCAGAAAAGTGTTACCTTTTTCGTCTTTTGCAAGTCTAGGTAATGTTGAACCTGAAACCGGAAATGCTTCAATTTTATTTTTGTCATTGACTCCATAAATAGCTAAAGGAGTTATTAATTCACCAGTGTCAATGTCTCTTTTAAAAGCTATTCTTTTGGGTAAATTTTGATCATCCCAACCGTTAGATGGTTTGTTTGCATTACCAAGCGATCCAGTTTTGATCGCACTCATTGATAAACCTTCAATATTTCCTCCTCCATTGCGCCAGTTATTTTGTCCTTGTCCATCATAATTGTGATAAGGAACGTTAGTAATTACCCATTGTTTTGGGTCATTATTACAAACTTCAATATCTGAAACTGCACAAACTTCAAAGAGAAATTCTCTAGCTTGTATTTGTTTGACTATGGGTGTGACAAAGTTGTGAAAATAAGAACTACCTTGAATACCGCTAGTATTAGGATCTAGGTCTACGTTGGGAATACCTCCGCTGTTATAATTTTTAGTAACTGTGGGAGCGTAGGCATTATATTTAAAGTGAACTGGACGACTTGCTAATGAAGCACTATCACCAATGTTATTATTCCAGTCATAGTCTCCCTCATCACGAAAACCAAATCTGAAGTTATCAGAAAGTAAGGTGATAGAGTCGGCTAAAACTACAGCATTGCGCCATTCATCTCCACTGTGGCAATTTGGGCGTTTTGGATCTCCTGGACGACAAGCAAAGTTATTATTAGCTTGGTTGCGAGTGTAGAAGTTACTCCAATCCGATGCTAGTCCTGTGGTAAATTCTGTTTGAGTATGTTTATTAAAGTCGCCTTTCATATAAACAGGTAAATTGCTGGCGAAAATTAAACCTTTTGCCCCTCGTATGTAAGTATTATTTGTACCCCGAAAAAGTTTAGTTGCTGATCCATCACTGGTCATGATCATAATTCCGTTGGGACGACGAGTGGAGTCAAGTTTATAGTCTACGGGACTTTCTAATTTTGCTGCTGCTGATGTTCCTGCACTTGATATTCCTGCACTCATATCCGCTAGGGCATCATCACGGGTGGCATAAATAATGCCACTATTAGGTAGTAAGTATTCTGATCCTATGGGAGTGGTACGTAGTTGGTTGAGGTCGATAACTGTGGTACGAATTTCTAAGGGTTGTCGGTCTTCTAGTGGTAAATTATAAGACAAGTCAGCATCTAGGCTGCTAGTTTGATTTGCCTTCACTTGTCTAGAGTCTAAAAAGGCTATTTCTTTAATAGCACCGTGGGGAATAGGGGGAGTAGCTGTAACTGGACTGATGCTACCATCCATAATTTGCAGGGCGCATAGGGCTGCATCTATGGCAGAATGTTCGGAAATTGTGCGATCGCTCTCTGTTTTTCCTAATGCTTTTTTCAATGGTTCGTTTACCCAGCGGCCATTAGGATATTGCAAGCTGGCTTGATAATTCAGTAAGTTATTATAACTACTTGCACTTTTATTTGGCGGTGTATAAACTATACCGTTGTTAGATAATCCATTCACATCTTTTTCTATCCCTAACGCATCAGGTAATGTTCTTATATTTTTCGCTGTGGTACTATTTGTGGGAATATAAAAACTACTGATACAAGCTAATGGTCGGGGATGTTTCTGACTGTAATTAGCTGATTTATAGTGATAAACTACTGTTGCTCTCATCTTTAAATAAGGGGTAGTTATGTCACTTCCAAGCATTTGAGGCAAATGAAAATTTAATGATGAATCATAAATTGAGTATGGGTTAATTGTTGTTGATGTTGGTGGTTGTGCTTGTTCTTTGGGGACAGGCAACATATCCGACCAGATTTTTGTAGAAGCTGCTGTGAAGTTAGTGCTGTTGGCGGTATCATTTCTCGGTAAATAAATTCCTGCCCCAGTAACTACACGCAAACCACCAACTAAATTTTCTTGTTCTCGGTTTTTTGGTACTTGCGCTGCTGCATATTCCCAGTCTCCATCTCTCTCGGTTGCAGCTAAGTCGGCTAATATCTGCAAACTTGTTCGCCGAGTTCGGGGTGTAGGTTTATGACTCAGATCCCAATTGATACCTTCAAGTTCCTGAGTATCGTCTATGTTTGCACCACGAAATTGGTTTGTTTCCTTATCCCACCACTGTTCAGGTAAGTTATTAGCAACTATGGTTCTATCACCTAAATATTGTTCTACATTAGCTAATTCTTTTTGTAGTTTATCAATGGGTTCGGTAGCCAGAGGTTTAAGTGAACTACCAGTTATATTTAAGGTGATTTGACTATAGCCAGATCCGGTTATACCATCACTGTCATAGGGATAAGACCACTTATCTATAGGGCGTAATGTATCACCACTACCTTGCAGCTTACCCCCACTATTAGCATCTTTTTGTTCATCACCAAAAGCGACTTCTGCAAAAGGTACGCGGCGAGTACGTCTTCTAAAATAAAGTTCTAATTGATGACGACGAATATTGTCATATTGATCTGTTGTATATCCTGTGTCTAATTGTCTTTGTTGTTTCTCTATTCCGTCTTTGACTTCTTGTGGATCTGTGGTTAAAGAATTAGCAAATTGAGCATTAACTAATTTATTAATTCTTTTGGCATAAGCTAAACTATTATAAGCTAAATTTTTAGGGGCATTAGTTCCTGATTTATTAGTTGTAATTTGAGGATTATAACCTGTGACATTTTCAGGATTTGTATTTTTATCTTTAAATAAATCGACTGTTGTTGCTGTTACTAAATCACTATCATCTGTAAATCCTCCAGCGCCTAAATTACCACCAACAATAATCTTAGAATTGTCTGCTTTGTAAAAACAAGAATCAGGACTGCTAACTTGATAAAGTCTGACATGGGCTGATTTTCCACCCGTTAAAAAGTTGCCATTAGTAAAGATGCGTCCGTTGATTTTAAAATCTTCATTTGGTGTGATTTCTAAATCATCTTCATAAATTATCGCGTGGTTGGTAGGGAGAATTTGCTCTCTATCTTGTTGATATTCTAGGGCAGAAAAGCTTTGAGTGCCTTGATAAATTTCATAATTCTTTGCTTGATCAGAGGTAATATTATTTGTGCTAGTAATAGGAAATGTGGTAGTATAAACAAATAGAGCTTTTTTCATTTTACCACCCATTTTAAACCAGCCATTAATATCTACTAATTTGGGATTTGTCCCAAAAATAGGGTGACATTTGCTAGTTAAATCACTATGATTTATGGGTGTACTTCTGGCTTCTAAGGTATTTCTAGTCCGAATATATTGATTATTATCGTTATTTTTAGGAGGATTTCTATAATAAATTGCGTAGAGTGTATAACTATCAAATTTACCGTTATTATTTGTATCTACAGGATATTTCCAGGCTGTTTTTAGAGGTTGATTATTATTAATATTTAATTCTAGGGGTGTTTCATCTCCGAAGGTATATTCATTAATATGTTCGGTTAAGAGTTGATCTAAATCTTGATCTGATGGTAAGGATCTGGAGATGCGTTGATCTTGAAATAGTTTATTGATTTTTGCCCTTCCTCTATCAATAGCTGGGATAGCTGCATTAATCACTGTTTGATTTACTCGGACATTACTGGCGTGTTTAGACCTTTCAAATGAGCGAATCATGATAGCAAGGGTTAATAATACAACTACCATTGAAACCATTGCTACTGTTGGTAATACAAAGCCAGAATTAGTTGAATTTCGTCTTTTTTTATTGCCAAAAATAGCTTTTAATAGCCTAGAGATGGTTTTTTTAATTGCACGTGATTTTATTGCACGTGAACATTTGAGGATCATCTTTTTAGCTATCCTAATTATAACCTTGGTTGGCTGATATGTTTTGGTCATAAATGGAGATGCTACCCTGTCAGGTATTGGATAGGTGTAGATAATGTTTTATTGACCCCTGTAGAGACGTTGAGTAGATGTCCTTACATGGGTTGATAGTTGTTATTGTTATATGTTTGGCAGGATTTTACATACCGTATTTATACGGTTTTTTGGTTAGATAATGATTAATTAAATAAATATTTAAGGATTTAATTAGTTGGCTCTGGTATATACGGTACTTTTGACTTCCAGGCGTTTGTTATAATTTGGATCTCTTGGCTCATCTGATAATTTACCGTATAAATACAGATCCACTTTCTTCCCACCTGAATATATACAGGCATAAAAACCATTACTACCAACAAGTTGATTTGCCGGTGTAGGTGCAGGTGTAGGTGTAGGACAAGTGGGAGTGCCTGAACTTGGAGCTTTAATTCCATCAACTAGAAAATTACTACCACGCTGAATAGATTGTGATCTTTCTGCTGCTGTTGGGTTTGTATCTGTCCATACACCACTGCTATTGGCTATGGAGTAGGAAACAGTAGAATTATCTGGAAGTGTTAACTTGATGACTTCTCCTGCAACAGTGGGAGATTCTATTTTTTTTGCCATTCTAATTTCATTAGCCATATAATCTAAGGCACGATTTAAATTAGTACGTCTATCGCTTTCAGCTTTTGCTTTTTGATTTTGTTGGAGTAGGGCTACAAATGCAGTACCGGCTAGAGTCACAACAATTGACATTATTGCTGCTGCTACCAAGATTTCTATCAAAGTAAATCCTTTATCAGCAGCATGATTAGATTTGATAAATTTTAGGTAATTTTTCATTTTTCGACACCTAATATAAACAATAAAATGCTTTCTATGGTATGTTTTTATGGGGTGCATCTGCGAGAAATTGATCCACTAGTTCCAGTGTATTGACCAGTGCCTATTAATCCGAGCGGACTGGATACAACTAGACATCTTTTTAGGTTAGGATTTTGAGCATGGGTAACAACTATTGTTATATTGGAAGTTAAGTCAGATCCACTAATGTCAACAGTCTTTCCTAAAAAATCTAAATTAAAACCAACTTCTGTTGTTACCAAGGAAGTATCATCTGTAGAAGTTTCCAGACGCACGTTTTCTAATATACGATCGCCTGTTATGAGACAGTTATAAGTTTTGGGATTAGTAGTTGGAGTAGGAGTTGGATTAGGACTACTTGTAACTATTGGTGTATTTGGTGCAGGTGTAATGATAGTTGCAAATGCTACATTACAGTAATGTGATCTAGCCATAGCTTGTCTTTGAGCTTCTTTTATCGCTCCCTCAATGCTAGTAATAGCAGAATCTACAGCCCTTCTTTGTGACCATGCAAAATAGCTCGGTCCTGCCATAGCTGCAAGAATACCAGCAAACACTACTACTATTAGTGCTTCTAGAATTGTAAATCCTTGATCATTTGATACATTGCAATGACGCATTAGGTATTACCTCGCTGGTGAGTTCAGCTACAATCTTAGGGGTATTAGTATTAAGTGTTCCATAGAAGCTGGATGTTGGCCTGGGTTCTGGTCCAGCAACTATATACTTGACCTGTAAAGCATCATAGGGATAATTAACACTGTTAGTATCATTTCGCATCAGCCAAAATCTCATCTGTGTACCCGGTATGGTATAGGGTGCATAATTGTTCACAGATGTATAAGTTAATCCAGCATAAGTAGCCGTTACAGAACCAAGATTACCTTGTGTGTTTAACCGCAATCTTTGCGCCAGTCCTGTAGTAGTATTAGGCGGAGTAGTAGGGCTTGGGCTTGGTGTGGGAGGATTACATACTGTATTACTGACAACTCTTGCAGCAGACGTTGGTACAGTCCGAATCCCAGGTGAGATGGTAGTAGTTGAACCTGAAATGGTAAGGGTATAAACATCTGGTGTTCCCTGGAATTGGATGTTTTCACCAGTTAGCAATCCTTGAGTAGATGATAGTGTTATGGTAGTTGCTCCTGCACTGGGAACAGCGGCAAGGGTAGGAAATTCATATTGATTCGCTAAACTCCTGATATTTTCCAAGTCTTGCTCAATTAACTTCGCTGCTGTTGCATACTCCTTAGCTCTAGCTTTAAAAGCTGTGGAAATTACCAGCATTTGCATTGCTACTGTGGTGAAGAAAGTCACTATTAAAATAGCAACTAGAACTTCAAGTAAGCTAAAGCCTGAGTCGGGATCAAATCTTGGCTTGTTCATAATTATTTCTGGTTGCTGTTAGTTGACATTTTGCCGTTGCCATGAAGTGATTCGATCAATGGTTGGCTTGAGATATTTGGGTTGTAAACCTATTAAGCTAGACCAACTTCCTTGTTGTTCAACAACCACGTTGGCAGTATTGGAAGCACAGTCACCTTCAACTGTACTGCTATTTGGATTTGACCAACTTCTTGTCCAAACTGCACCTTTTACACCTCCACCACTGCCACCTCCTGCAACCCCTACAGTATAGTTAGGAGCTAGGATAAAAGCTTCCAAATATCTATTACCATTCAGGCATATAAATGATCCAACTGGACCTCTGCCAAAAATTTTAAAATTCATCGGGTTACAATTACTAACACGATTACCATTAACATCACGACAATAATCTACAAAGATATTCTTGTCGATATTCCCGTTTAAGAATATAACTACATTGTTAGGAGATGTAACTGATAATGTTGTGTTACCACTACCGGTCATACTATCAACTGAATATACATAGGTATTGGGTTGACCCATAAAAGTTATAGGTGTATGACGACTAGCATTAGGACCTGTGGTGACGGGAATGGTAGTATTGGTACTTATGGTTCCCAAGTTAATCACACCTGTTGTTGGCATTTCTGGCAAAGTTGGCATAGACAAATCGGTCTTCTGGGCTGAGAAATTACTACCCACGATATTTATATCGGTAAGTTCGAGAGAACAATTATTGACTAACAAGTTAGCTGCAATTGGGTTGCGACCTGTAGCATCAGGATCTTCTGTACTAGAACCACCAAGCCATACTCCTGGTATGGGAACATTCTCTATATCAGGCCGTTTGACAGGAATAACCACCTGGAGTCTAGTAATGGGTTTAATTATTGAATTAGTCATGCGCCCTTCAACAATGAGTGTACCCTTACCTGGGTAATTAGATAGATCATAGTTAGGATCAATAGGTCCATCGGGAGTATATCCGTAAGAAACAAGCCTAAATTGTTCCGGTTTTGGGTTATTTGGATCTGTTTTTTCTGGGTTGTCTACGTCTTTCCAATCAGTTGAGGCATAATGACTTTTGATATAGTCTAAATCTGTCACATTACAAGCTAATTTTAGTCCTGCAATATTGTCTGCATTCCACCAACTCATTTTGCTAGTATCAGTCGTAGTATTATCATCATTACACGCTGCTCCTGGCTGACTGCTACTACGGTTTCTACAATCTGGATATCTAGACAACATCCGATTATTGTTGATCAATTGCTGATAATAAGCAACGCCTTTTTCTGCTGCGGCTAATGCTTGATCTGTGGCTTTTTGCTGTGAAGCTGTTATCTGATCACCTTGCGATCGCATAGTCATGGTTAACCCTACCAGGATCATAATTAACCCTAGTGAAACAGCGATTACCATTGCAAACCCTGATTCTCTAGAGTGGAGTAGCAAAGCCATTTTTAATCTAGTATGCAAAGATTTAGTATTCATAATTTTTCCGGTTGTAGTTAATTTTTGACGATAAAAAATATATGATGAGAGTCTGATTGCAGAAAAGTAACTTTATCAATTGATAATTGATAATTGACAATTGATAATTGTTTCATTCAAGGTTTAAAACCTCCCCCTTTCCTGGGAAAAAAAGAGAAAAATTCCGATTTTTCAATCCTCTCCCTTCAACGGAGAGGTAATTGTCAATTGTTCATTGTTAATTGTCCATTATTGAATTTTTTATACCAATTGAATAAAGCTGTTAAAAATGATAAATCACTTCATACAATAGACATCTCCGAAAATTAAATATGCGTAACCTGAAACCCTTGGTAGGGAAAATTCATGGATTGTCCCTACATCTTTTTCGGAGAGGTCTAATCACTTCTCACACTGATTAAACAGCTTTGGTGATGTCAGGTTCCATGAAACTGTGATCATCAGACACAGGCGCAAGTGTTGATTTATTCTTAGCATACCCTATTATAAGGCTACTAATTTCAGTAATTGTACTGAATTAGTCAAGTAGGGGCAAACCCCCCGTGGTTGCCCCTCCTGGTGGTTGCCCCAAAAACAGGGGTAGGCACGGAGGCGCTACCCCTACATCCAATCCAAATCTTTGATCAAAACAGGGGTAGGCACGGAGGCGCTACCCCTACATCCAATCCAAATCTTTGATCAAAACAGGGGTAGGCACGGAGGCGCTACCCCTACATCCAATCCAAATCTTTGATCAAAACAGGGGTAGGTACGGAGGCGCTACCCCTACATCCAATCCAAATCTTTGATCAAAACAGGGGTAGGTACGGAGGCGCTACCCCTACATTAAATCCAAATCTTTGATCAAAACAGGGGTAGGCACGGAGGCGCTACCCCTACATCCAATCCAAATCTTTGATCAAAACAGGGGTAGGCACGGAGGCGCTACCCCTACATCCTTGAAAAGTGAAGATTAAGTAGAAAGGCGCGAAAAAACAGAAGTATGTAACAAAAAGCAAATTTGTCTAAAAACCTCTTCTCTGCCGCCTTCTCATCACGACAATTTTTAACCCTGACTACTTAATAGTGATTTAAATTGATACCAGCTTCTTTAGCCATTGCTTCTATACCTTTGCTATCTAAGGTTTTAATCGCTTTGGTAGAGAGTTTTAGTTTTACCCAACGATTACCACCAGGCCACCAAACGCGCTTGGTTTGCAGATTGGCGTGTTGCAAACGCTTGGTACGACGGTGAGAGTGGGAAACGGCCATTGCGTTATTAGCCTTTTTACCAGTAAGTTCACAACGACGGGACATGAACAACCTCCAAAATTCTATTCTATTTAAGTACAACCTTTCTATTTTAGATCATGAATAAACAACGGCTCAAAAAACTATTAATTGGGGATTTTACTTGGAAGCGGATGATTCGGTCTTTTGTTGTAATCTATACCTTATTTGCTGTCTATGTGTATTTTCGGGCGGATAGTATGATTTTCCTGCCGCAACCATCAAGTTATCAAGACACAAAAGACATTATTAAGCTGAAAACGAGGGAAAATAAGCAAATTTCCGCAGTTTATTTACCAAACCCTAGTGCTAAGTACACTATTCTTTATGTTCATGGAAATGCGGAAGACTTGGGAGATATTAGAGCAACTTTAAAAAAAATACGGGATTTAGGTTTTAGTGTCTTTGCTTATGACTATCGGGGTTATGGTACGAGTCAGGGAACACCTACAGAAATTGCTGCTTATCAAGATATTGATACTGCTTATTATTATTTAACTGAAGATTTAAAAATCAAACCAGAAAAAATTATTGTTTTTGGGCGTTCTGTAGGGGGAGGTTCAGCGGTAGACTTAGCAGCTAGGAAACCGATAGCGGGTTTAATTATTGAAAGTACCTTTACTTCTGCTTTTCGAGTAGTTGTACCTTTTCCCATTTTACCTTTTGATAAGTTTAATAATTTAGAGAAAATCAAAAAAGTCAAAGTTCCGGTTTTAGTGATGCACGGTAAGTTAGATGATATTGTTCCTTTTGAGCATGGTGAAAAATTGTTTGCTGCTGTTACTGCACCGAAACTTTATTTGTGGGTTGATAATGCAAATCATAATGATTTTTTTGAGGTTGCACAAGAAAAGTATGGTCAGAAGTTGAGGGAGTTTGTTGATTTATTAGAGCAATATTAGCAAAAAATTGATCCCCCTATATCCCCCTTAAAAAGGGGGACTTTATATTGTTGATTTCTGACTCCTGTACGGGTTTAGCATTACTAAACCCCTACTTCATCCTGAGAAGATGTTTTAAAAGTCGCTGATGGTGTATCAAATATTTATAGATCCCCCTATATCCCCCTTGAAAAGGGGGACTTTGACTCTAGTTCCCACCTTTTTAAGGGGGGTTAGGGGGGATCAGGGGGTTGCCCCTACTCCTTAAAAATTAATTATTCCTCCAAATTCTGCCATCATTTCTTCTAAGAGTTCTTCCATCATTTCTTCTCTGAGGGAGCGCAAACTAGGAGGACCTTGCAGAAATTCTTTGATGGTAATTTTCTTGTCTCTAAAGTTTTTGATAAAATCACGAATATCAACAATAATTTCAATTTGAGATTCTAATTGGTTTAACATGACACCAATAGAATCAATTCCGTATTTAGCCGCTTTGCGAGCATCAGAAACCATTGCTCCTTCGGGAGTATTTTTAGCTAATCTTAGTTCTTGTTTTAATTTATCATATTGAGTTTTGAGAATTTCATTTTGCTGTTCTAAATTTTTACATCTGCGATTTAAATCATCTTCGCTATTATTATCAATTGTTTCTCCTAACTGATGTTGTCTTTCAATTTCTAATAGTCTGGCTAAATCTCCTTCTTGGTAAGCTTTATTAATTTCTTTCATGATTTCTGTGTGAGATTTATGTGTTTCAGAATCTTGTACTTTGTCTGGATGAAAGATTTCTGCTAGTTTTAAAAATGTCTGTCTAATTTTTCGAGAATCTTCGCTTCTACTAGCAGAGGTTGATTCTACTTCCTGTTGTGAATCCCAATATTGATGTTGATGATGTTGATGATTGTCTGTTTCTGGGTTTTCAAACATTTCATCTAGTTCAGTATCTTCATCTTTTTCATTAATAGCTTTGGGGCTAATTATTCCTGACATTTGTAAATTCATGTACAGGGATTCTATTTTGTTTTGGGTTTGTTTACCAAATTTTCTAGTAGTCAGAAGTTCCTGAAAAAGTGCATGAATTTCTTGATCCAAATCTGACATTTTTTTCATGCAAGGACTAGCTTTTTGAAATATCTCTGTAGCTAGAGAACGCATTTTTTCAACAAAATTATTGATTTCTGTGCGCTTTTTCTTAATCTGTTTCAATAAGGATTGATGTTCTTTTTCTAGAGATGCTAAATATATATGCAGGTCAGAAAGTGCTAGTGTGGTGGTTGTTGGGGATGTTGGTGATGCAGACTTGGTTTTTCTAGGCATAAAATTGAGAATGGGTAATAGGTAATGGGGAATAGGGAATAGGCAAGAGTCTATTAATTTTACACTAATCAATCATCACAGAACAAAGGTAGGGGTAATTCATGAATTACCCCTACGCAAGAATCAGGTTTTTATTCCCATCTTGCGTAAGTCCTAAATTATCTATTTAATTGTACTGCGGATATCCAAGCACCATGAAAACCATAGGGTACTCTTTGGGGAATAATTACTCTGGCAACAGGTTCACTGGTGATATCTTGAGCATTGATAACCACTAATTCAGAAGTTTGTGAATTTTCATCATAAACAAAGGTGATCAACCAACCATCATCTTCTGTGCTTGCATTTGTGGTTGTATTTAAACGTGGTGCAAATACAGCTTCACCACCATAACGCCCTTGTCCAAATTCATGGGTTTGGGTTTTGCCATCTGGGAAATTATACTTAATTACACCATCAAATAAAGGCATAGGACTATTAGCCATTTTCCCAGCATAACCGTATTGGGTTTTTCTCCCTAACAGGTTTTCGTTAACACGGGGAAATTCTGTGGGTACATCATCTAACATTTCTTCCGTGACTTTACCTGTTTTGAGGTGAAAACGCCAACGATGTAAGAGGGGTATATTTGCGGTGGGATCATTTGTTGATATATTGGTTTCTAATACGGTGGTAGAACTCATGCGACAAGCAATAAGGATGATTTCGTCTTCTGTTTCATAGGCGTTGAGGGTGTGGAAAACGTAACAGGAAGGACACTCAAACCAGCGGATATTGCTGTTGTCTCCGTGACGGGGTAAAATGCCAAAACGACTGGGGCGATCGCTCTCAAACATCATCATTGGTTCTCCCCTCTGCATCCGTTCTACACTGAATGTCAGGGGTAAATCCATGAAAATGGTATAATTTTCAGTAATGGCGAAATCGTGCATCATTACCCCTATTGGTAGTTCAATGGGTACTGTATTCAATATTTCCCCTTGTGCAGAAACTACGCCATATTGTAAGTATGGGGGTGCAAAAGAATAACCAAAGAACATCATTTCCCCAGTAACTGGATCTACTTTGGGATGGGCGGTAAAAGGGGAAGTTAGTTTATTATTGTAAGTATATTCATCAATGGTTTGTAATTCAGGAAGTTGGATATTATGCGGTGATCCTCCTTCCCACAGTGCTAAAAATTGTCCAGCGTGCCAAACTAAAGCAGTATTAGCGGTGTTTTTCCCTGGTCCATAAGGGTTGTCCATTTGCGGTGGTTCTAAAAGTCCACTCCAAACAGCTTTACCTACTTGGTTTTCAATGTTCCAACCTCTAGTACGCACATAACGGTTACGATAAATAGCTTTACCATTGGTAATTTCTACACCGTGCAACATTCCATCACCATCAAACCAGTGATATTGTCCTATGGGTGAATGTTGGGGGTTTGGTCCATTGCGAACAAACATCCCGGAAAGGTCGGAGGGTAGTTCACCAATGACTTTGAGGGTGTCTGCGGTAATTTCTTGACTAACTGGGGCAAAATTCCCATCCAAATAGGGGTTTACTAAGGTGGTGGTCATTGTTATTGTTGAGTTTTATAACGCACTTTCTCTAATATAGCTATTTCCCAAAATCCAAAATCTAAAATCTAAAATCTAAAATTGTTATGAGCTTAACTCTTTATCTACTCCGTCATGGAGAAACAGAATGTAGTCGAAATCATGCCTTTTGCGGTGCAATAGATTCAGAATTGACTCCTGAAGGTGTGGAAATGGCTCATGCTTTCGCTGCTGCTTATAGTTCTACTTCCTGGGAGGCGATTTTTTCTAGTCCCATGCGTCGCACTATGGAGACTGCAAAACCTCTGTGTACAGCGATAGGAATACAACCAATATTGCGGGATGGTTTACGAGAAATTAACTATGGTAAATGGGAAGGAAAAACCCCAGAAGTGATCAGTCAGGAATATCATGATGATTATTTGCGCTGGTCTGCTGATCCGGCTTGGTATGCACCCAATGGAGGAGAATTAGCTGTAACAATTGCTTCTCGCGCTATGCAGGTGATTGAAGAAATTAAACAGCTTTACAAAAATGGTAATGTTTTAGTTGTTACTCATAAAGCAACAATTAGAATTATTCTGTGTAGTTTGTTGGGTATTGATGTGGGGCGTTTTCGTTATCGTTGGGGATGTCCTGTGGGTTCTGTGAGTATTATTGAATTTACTGAACATGGTCCGATGTTGTTAACTTTAGCAGATCGAACTCATTTAGATGCAAGATTGCGAAATTTAGGGGGAACGTAAATTGGTGATTGGTGATTGGTGATTGGTGATTGGTGATTGGTGATTGGGAAGAATAAACTCTTGGTTTTTTACTGTCACCTGTTACCTGTCACCTGTCACCTGTCACCTGATTCCAAAATAGATTAAACTAAAAACAAGGACATACTCACACATAACAATGTGATTTTATGTCTTTTTTGTTTTCGGTAAAAAACCAAACTATTCTAATTTGAAAATATCAAGGTGTAATTAAAAGTGAGTAATATTGATAATTATAGTTTTACAGTTGCTGAAGAATTTGCCATTCCTCAAGCACCTGCTAATTTTAAATCTGGTTTTATCGGTATTATTGGTCGTCCTAATGTCGGTAAATCTACTTTGATGAATCAATTAATAGGACAAAAAATAGCGATTACATCACCGATAGCACAAACTACCAGAAATCGGTTAAGGGGGATTTTAACAACTGATCAAGCGCAGTTAATTTTTGTGGATACTCCGGGGATTCATAAACCTCATCATCAACTGGGGGAAGTGTTGGTACAAAATGCCAAAATAGCCATTGAATCGGTAGATGTGGTATTGTTTGTAGTTGATGGAACAGCGGTTTGTGGTGGAGGCGATCGCTTTATTGCTGAGTTATTAAGTCGGAGTGAAATTCCGGTAATTTTAGGTATTAATAAAATTGATCAACAACCAGCAGATGCGGAAAAAATAGATAATAGTTATATTGAATTAGCGCGAGAAAATGAATGGCAAATTGCTAAATTTTCAGCGGTGAATGCTGAGGGTTTACTAGAACTGCAAGATTTATTAATTGCGCATTTAGAACCTGGACCTTTTTATTATCCACCGGATTTAGTCACAGATCAACCAGAAAGATTTATTATGGGGGAATTAATACGGGAACAGATTTTATTGTTGACTCGTGAAGAAGTTCCTCATTCAGTGGCGATCGCTATTGACTTAGTAGAAGAAACCCCAACTATTACCCGTGTTATGGCAACTATTCACGTAGAAAGAGATTCCCAAAAAGGAATTTTAATTGGTAAAGGTGGGACAATGTTAAAATCTATTGGTAGTGCTGCGCGTGAACAAATCCAAAAACTAATTGCGGGTAAGGTTTATTTGGAATTATTTGTGAAAGTGCAACCAAAATGGCGACATTCACGGGTGAGGTTAGCAGAGTTAGGATATAGGGTGGAAGAATAAAATACGGGGGAATGGGGATTTTGGGGATGTTATTTAATGATGGTTTGTTATGCACAAGATATGAAGGAATGAACCACGAAGAAATGAAGAAGCGAAGGTAAGATGTTGCAGAGAGATTTTCCATTTTCATCCTGTACATCCTGAAATCCTGGTTATCCCGATTCTGACAAAAATATCATCCACCCATCATTTTTAACCAAGCAAATATTTGATTTACTGTTAACTGTAAATAGTTTTGTGTGAATTAAGAAATTAAGAGATTTTCTATACCTGTTGTGTTTCCTGCAATAGAGACTTGAATCACTCTACTATATTGTAATCGCCATTGTAAAGCATTGGAAATAGTCAGATAGCCAATTTCTGGAGGTTCACGTAAAATTCTTTCTGCAAGTGTTTCTCTACCAATTTCGTCTAACGGAAAATTTCGTTCTTCTAAAAAAGCTACCACATCATCTTTATTACCATTACGGCGTAAAATTTCTTGTAACCCGTAGCTAGTTTGATAATCTCCAGTACGTTTTTTATCTACAAAAACAACATTCTGAAAGTTTAAATTTGCAGTACGAGAATTATGGTCATCATTTTTTTCATAGCTAAATATTAACAGATGATAACCTAAACCATATACTTTTTGACTGGCATTTTTAAAGGGACATGAAGATTGAGGTTGTCGGATTGAAGTTACTTTTAAATCAACTTCTAAACCAGGAAAATCTATTCCTAAAGCTGCACTACCAAGAGTGTAATCATACCTCGTTGATAAATATTGATTAAAAGCAGATTCTACGTAAGTTCCTACAGCTTTTCCATCTGTAACTCCATATAAATTATAAATTGGTGTTGCACTCAGTTCTAAGCAAAAAGTACGTGCAGCGATTTTCAACGATTCAAGTGTGAGTAATTCCATATTTTGCAGAATACATTCAATAAAGAAATAAAAAAAACTAAATAGCTAAAGTTAATTGTTGGTAATTAGATTTAGTAAATTCAATATTTTTTTTACCAATTCTTTTACATACCCATTCTACACAAGCAGGAACAATTGCATTACCAAACAAAGCATATTGATCATAAATTTTTGCTTCTCTACACCAATGATCAGGAAACCCCATTAACCGCGCATATTCAATGTTAGTTAAACGGCGATATTTATCATTTACTTTATAGCGTTCATAGTGTCTGGAAGTAGAAGCAGTTAATGTTGATGCAATACCATTAATACCAAATATTGTATAACCCAGCCTTGAACCTCCATCCTGATTATATAATATTTCTACCCCTTGACAATAACGATTCACAGCCTTACTTTTTTTAATCCTTTCTAAAGTATCAATTGTAAAATCAAATTGAGGATCTACTTTTGTCTCATCTTGCAAAATATCTTTTAACATTTTTCTAGGTTTAATATCTGGTAATGGCGACATATTTTGAGTAAACATTTTATTTTTATAGGCAATTCCCCAATTACCATTCTTGCCTTTACTTTCAGCTATAGGTGACATATATTTTTCTAGTAGCAAATCTATATCTTCTAGATTAATCAAATCTTCTTGCGTTAAAAAAATAGATGTTTTTTCTAATAAATCAGCATTAATATTGACATAATTTAGTTTAGTACCAACAATAAAAATTCTTTCTCGATTTTGAGGAATACCAAAACTAATAGGACTAATAATTCTCCATTCAATTAAATAATCTAATTCAGATAAGGCATTTAAAATAACTTTGAAGTGATAACCATTTTCCATTGTTAAAAGTCTTTTGACATTTTCCAATAAAAAATACTGTGGTTGTTTTACAGATATAATTTCTACAATACGTTCAAATAATGTTCCTCTAACCTGATCTCTTACTCCTAATTTTTTACCAGCAGGGCTAAAAGGTTGACAAGGAAAACCAGCAGTTAAAAGATGATGATTAGGTATATCGGATATAGAAATATTATTAATGTCACCTAAAACAATAGAACCATCACCAAAATTACTCTGATAAACTTGACCAGATAATTCATTAATATCATTTGCCCAAATAGTTTTAATATTAGCAGATTCTAAACCTAAACGAAAACCTCCAATACCTGCAAATAACTCTATAGCTGTTAATAATTCTTGTGTTTTTTCTGTTTTCATTAACTTCTAAAATAGCTTCGTTTTCTTTGTGGTTCAATGATTACTATACCAAAGTATGGGAACTAGAAAAACCCAGGAATGAATTAATTTTATCTTTGTGTCTTTGCGTCTTTGCGTGAGCTACCTTAACAATTCTTATCCCAAAAATCCCAAAAAAGTTTCAACACCGTTTTTTACCCCGAAATTATTGAGAATGGTTGCGAATGACTTAACGTATTTTCAAGGGTCTTGACTTCTGGCAGGGTTATGTTATGATAGTTTTTAGAATAATCCAAGGGAGAAGTATTTTCTTAATCAGGATTTCCAGGATTAAAGGATTTACAGGATAAAAACGCAGATAAACGCGGATAAACGCAGATTGTCAGAATCAGGATGACCAGAATTATAGGATTTACAGGATGTTATTTGATGATGGTTGGTTACGCACAAGTCACTAAAGAACGAACCGCAAAGGACGCAAAGGACACAAAGGAAAGAGGTTTTTAGAGAGATTTGAAAATTTCATCCTATAAATATTGATTCTGAAAATCTGCGTCTATCTGCGTTCATCTGCGTTCCCAACCCAAGCTGTTAAAAACCCTATATATATTGCGCCCACAGATTTCCACTCATAACACAAGTGTACAAAATTATGAGCAGCTTGTCAAGCCGAAAAAGAAGCGATGGCGCAAAGCACCCGCCATAGGCGATCGCAAAAATCCTGTAAATCCTTTAATCCTGGACATCCTGATTCAGACAAAAATCTATTTCGCGCAAAGACGCAAAGGAGCAAAGTCGCAAAGAAGATATCCTGTAAATCCTTAAATCCTGTTTTCTCATTCCCAATCTCAGACTGGGAATGCCATCATAGAGTCTCTGACTCTCATCATACAAGAAGGGAGAGCCTTCAATAAATCATTCCCATACAGAGTATGGGAACGAGGAAAACGATGTTTTTTCTCTGTGTACTCTGCGCCTCTGCGGTTCGTTAATTCATTCCCATACAGAGTATGGGAACGAGAAAAACGAAAAAAGAAAACTACTTCACAGCAGCTAATTCTTTCTTAAAGAAAGCTTGAATAATCTTCTCTGCAATTTGCTGACTGGTTAAACCCAAACTAGCCTTAGATTCATCAGGTGTGGCATGATCAACTAATTCATCAGGAACACCGATCCGTTTCACAGGTACAACAACATCAGCATCTAGTAAAGCTTCCGCTACCGCAGAACCAAAACCACCCATTAAACAACCTTCTTCTAAAGTGACAACTCGGCCAATTTGTTTTGCCAAAGGTAAAATCAAATCAGTATCCAAAGGTTTCACAAATCGGGCATTAATTACAGTCGATTCAATTCCATGTTCGCTGAGAATTTCTGCTGCTTGCATTCCAGGGTAAACCATCGTACCATAGCCGACAATTAACACATCATCGCCTTGACGCAAAATTTCCCCTTTACCAATTTCCAAAGGTTCCCAACCTTCTTCCATCAAGGGAACACCATGACCATTACCACGGGGGAAACGCATCGCAATGGGTCCATCGGTATATTCAATACCTGTGACTGTCATCCGTTGTAATTCCGCTTCGTCCTTGGGTGCCATTAACACCATGTTGGGAATACAACGCAGATAAGCTATATCATACATCCCTTGGTGAGTTGGACCATCAGCACCCACAATACCCGCCCGATCTAAACAGAAGAATACAGGCAAGTTTTGAATGCAGACATCATGGATAATTTGATCATAGGCACGTTGTAAGAAGGTGGAATAAATAGCAGCTACCGGACGCATACCTTCACAAGCTAAACCCGCAGCTAAGGTAACGGCGTGTTGTTCAGCAATACCCACATCAATATATTGGTTAGGTAATTTAGCTTGTAATTTATCTAAACCTGTACCCGTGGCCATGGCGGCCGTAATACCGACTATTTTTGGGTTTTGTTCTGCTAATTTCACCAAAGTGTGAGAAAACACCTTAGCGTAAGCAGGTGGTTTAGGTTTACTGGAAGGAATAGCTTTACCAGTGGCTAAATTAAAGGGGTTTTGGGCATGATAGCCTACTTGGTCTTTTTCTGCCATTTCATAGCCTTTACCCTTGACGGTGGCTACGTGAACCAGCACTGGACCAGTTATTTTATGTGCCTGTTGGAAGGTGGCAATAAGTTCTTCTAAGTTATGGCCATCCACTGGACCCATGTAGGTAAAACCTAGTTCTTCAAAAACTGCGCCAACTTTGGAAACAGCTAACCGTTTCATCCCTTCGGTAATGCGTTCTAGTTCATCACCAACAAAGGGAATATTTTTAAATTGTTCCTCAATGTTATCAGTGAGAAATTGCATCGGGGGGCTAAGACGCATTTTATTTAAGTAGCGGGGAATAGCGCCGACGTTGGGAGAAATGGACATCTCGTTATCATTGAGAACTACCAACAAGTTAGTTTTAGGGAGGTGGCCTGCGTGGTTAATAGCTTCTAATGCCATACCGCCGGTTAAAGCACCATCACCGATCACCGCTACTGTTTTAAATTTTTCCCCTTTTAAGTCACGGGCTAAGGCCATACCCAAAGCGGCGGAAATACTTGTAGAAGCGTGTCCTGCGCCAAAGTGATCAAATTGGTTTTCACAACGTTTGAGATATCCCGCTACTCCGTCTTTTTGTCTGAGGGTGTGGAAGTCGTTGTAGCGTCCGGTAATTAGTTTATGGGGATAAGCTTGGTGTCCTACATCCCAAATTACTTTATCCCGATCTAAGTCTAATGTTTGATATAGTCCCAAGGTTAATTCTACAACTCCTAAACCTGGTCCCAAATGTCCCCCACTTGCGGCTACGGTTTGTAAGTGTTTATCTCTAATTTGTTTGGCTATTTGCTGTAACTGCCGAATAGACAAACCGTGCAACTGGTTAGGATGGGTAATTTCACTCAGGTGCATATTATAAGGTTTTCCTCTCTAACTCTACTTTTTGGCATTAATTGATTTTCCCACTTCGGGGACTATAAAAATCTCACTGTCACCAATGTTTTATTACTATAACTTTGACTGGGGTAATGGGTAATGGGTAATTGGTAATTGGTAATTGGTAATTGGTAATTGGTAAAAATTCCACCCCTACCACCCCTACTTCCCCTTAAAATTTCAGGGTAGTGGGAACTATGGGTGTTTCTGCCTGTTTTTGCTGACGTTGCAAATATCTACTTAATAAGTAGGCTATGTCACCGCGAGTCATAGGGCTTAATGGGTTAAGATTGCCGTTAGGGTCTGTGTTCATAAAACCTTCTGCTATGACTGTGGCGATCGCCTTTCTCGCCCATGTCGGTATAGAATTTTGATCAGGGTATTTTGATAAAATCTCATTCACAGTTTTATCGGGAAATTGAAATACTCCATAAGCTTGGGCAAAAATTGCTATCCCTTCTGCCCTAGTGACTTTTTGATTCGGGAAAAACATATTCCCCCGATATCCTTTCATAATATCGTTTTTCAGCACTGTTTGAATATCTTGATATGCCCAATGATATTTCGGAACGTCTGGTACATTTATGGTTTTTTCTTGTTTCGCTGCTTGGCGTTTATCTAAATAAAATGCTTTGACTAAAATTGCTGCTAATTCTGCTCTACTGATTAATTTTTCTGGATAAAATTTTCCATCGGGCAAGTTATCCATTAATTTTGATTCTACAACTTTTTGGATATAATCTAGATCGCTCTTGTTTGTATTTTCAACAAGATTTTCCACATTATTTTCAACAGAATGCTTTGGTGTGTTGACTTCCTGGGCAATGACTGGAAATATAGACAGGAAGGTTAATAAGTTCAATGTCCCCAAGGTCAAAATTGCTAATTTCTTCATATCCCAGATTATTGTAATTGTTTATTTTCAACTTCGTTCTTGGATATTGACGGTTACTGTTTTTTAATGTTTCTGATTTTCCTAGAAATGTATAATAATTAATGTAATTGTAGATTATATATTATTTAACTAATCACCAATCACCAATCACCAATCACCAATTACCAATTTTGTAGTATATTCGGCTATGAGAGTATTTTTCATGTTGTGAAATTTTCAGGAGTTGAAAATGTCCGTATCAGCAGATCCCGTAAAGTTAATGAAGCAAGAAGTTGGTAAAGCAGCAGCGAACCTAGTAAAATCAGGTTCTATTGTTGGGTTGGGTACGGGTTCAACTACAGCTTACACTATACAGTTTTTGGGCGATCGCCTCAAGTCTGGTGAACTCAAAGATATTGTCGGTATCCCTACTTCTTTTCAGTCGGAAGTGTTAGCAAAACAGTACGGTGTTCCTCTTACCACTTTAGACGCTATTGATCATATTGATATCGCTATTGATGGTGCTGATGAAGTTGATCCTCATAAAAACTTGATTAAAGGTGGTGGTGCTGCTCATACCCGCGAAAAAGTGGTAGATTATTTAGCAAAAGAATTTATTGTGGTAGTTGATAGCGGTAAGTTGGTTGACCGTTTGGGTTCTGTTTTTGCAGTACCCGTGGAAGTCATTCCGATGGCTATTACCCCGGTAATTAATGCTATCAAAAAACTCGGTGGTCAGCCAGAATTACGTATGGGTGTGAAAAAAGCAGGTCCAGTCATTACTGACCAAGGTAACATGGTGCTAGATGTCAGATTTGATAGTATTGATGATCCTGTAACTTTGGAAACAACACTGAATAATATTCCTGGTGTTTTGGAAAATGGCATCTTTGTCAACTGTGTCAGTCAGGTTTTAATTGGTGAAGTTATTGATGGTCAACCTGTTGTTCGTCAAATGTAGGTAAAATGGAAGAATTCAGGAGTCAGGAGTCAGGGGTCAGAATATTTAATAAAATATTCTGTCTGATGACAAGCTAGAAAAAAATGACTACTGATTGCTAATCAATGAATTCTTACATTAAAATATGTAGGTTGGGCAATGCCCACCTATGAAAAAACTTCAGACAATCTCCGTTAGGAGATACCGCAGGGTAGATGCAAAGAGATTGCTATTTTTAGCACACATTTTCTTTATCTAAAATCCAAAATCTAAAATCTAAAATTACGCGATGTTATACAGAAGATTTGGACGCACAAATTTACAAATGCCGGTGTTTTCCTGTGGAGGAATGCGCTATCAATTTAAATGGCAAGATGTTAAACTAGAGGAAATTCCTTCAGATAATCAAGATAATTTAGAAGCTGTTATTCGTCGTGCTGTTGAGTTGGGTATTAATCATATTGAAACTGCTAGGGGTTATGGAACTTCGGAAATGCAGTTAGGTAGAATTTTACCTACATTTCCCCGTGAAAAGTTAATTGTCCAAACTAAAGTTTCTCCTGTTGCAGATGGAAAAGAATTTAGAAAAACATTTGAAAGATCTTTATCATATCTCAATTTAGACTATGTTGATTTATTAGGTTTACATGGTATTAATAATGCCGAATTTTTAAATTATAGTCTTGGTGATGGTGGTTGTTTAGAGGTTGCTCAGGAACTACAAAAAGAAGGAAAAGTCAGATTTATTGGTTTTTCAAATCATGCACCTTTAGAAATAATTTTACAGGCAATTAATACCAATCAATTTGATTATATTAACCTCCATTGGTATTATATAAATCAATGGAATTGGTCAGCAATTAAAGCTGCTAATAAGTTAGATATGGGGGTGTTTATTATCAGTCCTTCTAATAAAGGAGGTTTGTTATATCAACCTTCTGAAAAGTTGGTTAAGTTATGTTATCCATTAAGTCCAATGGTGTTTAATGATTTGTTTTGTTTAAGTCATCCCCAAGTAAATACATTAAGTATTGGTGCTGCAAAACCCAGTGATTTTGATGAACATTTAAAAACCTTAGAATTATTAGACAAAGCTGATGAAATATTACCTCCAATTATCGCCAGGTTAGAAAATGCTGCTATAGACGTTTTAGGGGAAGATTGGGTAAAATCTTGGGATCAAAATTTACCAACTTGGGAAGAAACACCAGGACAAATTAATATTAAATTTGTGTTATGGTTGTTGAATTTAGCTTTAGCTTATGACATGGTGGAATATGGAAAAATGCGTTATAATCTCTTAGGTAATGGTAATCACTGGTTTCCTGGTAATCAAGCAGATAAATTAGATGAATTAGATTTGAGAGGATGTTTAATTAATAGTCCTCATGCTGAGAAAATACCCCAAATGTTAGCTAAAGCAAATGCAATGTTAAAGGGTAAAGATGTAAAAAGATTATCTCAAAGTTAGTTGAGTTATCACTATTCCCTTATTACTGTCACCTGTCACCTGTCACCTGTCACCTATTCGTGAAAACTCTAATCATTGATAATTATGATTCTTACACCTTTAATTTATATCAATTCATTGCGGAAGTAAATGGAAAAAATCCCATTGTCATCCGTAATGATGAAGTTGACTGGGAAAAATTGACCAAGATTGATTTTGATAATGTGGTTATTTCTCCAGGACCAGGTAGACCAGAAAAAATAGAAGATTTTGGTATTTGTGGTCAGGTTTTACAGAATATTCAAGTACCTGTTTTGGGTGTGTGTTTAGGACATCAAGGTTTAGGTTATTTTTATGGTGGTAAAATTATCCATGCACCAGAAATTAAACATGGTCGTTTAAGTGAAGTTTATCATAATCATTGTCAATTATTTCAAGGTTTACCATCTTCATTTTTAGCTGTTTGTTATAATTCTTTAGTTGTTGCGGATGACATACCCGAATGTTTAGAAAAAATTGCTTGGACTCCAGAAGGTGTAGTCATGGGTTTACGTCATCGAAATTTACCTTTTTGGGGTGTACAATTTCATCCTGAATCAATTTGTACTGAATATGGAAAAGAGATTTTTAAAAACTTTAGAAATATAACTGCCAAATTTTATAATTATCAAATTCCAGAAAATACAAATCATCAAAACATACTTTTACCCAAAAAACATCAAAAACAAAAACAGCAACAATATCAAGTTTATAGTAAAAAATTAGATATATATCCTGATGCAGAACAGGTATTTACACAGCTTTTTGGTGACAAGGTAAATACCTTTTGGTTAGACAGTAGTAGATATGAAACTGGGTTATCTCGGTTTTCCTTTATGGGAGATAATAGGGGTGTTCACAGTTTATTAGTTGAATACTGGACAGAAAACCAAGAAATTAAAATTACTCAAGGTGATAAAATAACAACTCATCAAGAAAGTATCTTTGATTATTTACAACGAGAAATTAAAAATAGACATTTTGTAAATGAAGAATTACCCTTTAATTTTAACTGCGGTTTTGTGGGTTATTTTGGATATGAATTAAAAGCAGAATGTGGAGGAAATTTAGGACATAAGTCTAATTTACCTGATGCTGTGTTTATTTTAGCAGATAGAATCATTGCTTTTGATCATCAGGAACAAGTTATTTATTTAGTCTGTTTAAGCACAGAAGAAGAAACTGCAAAATCATGGTTTTTAGAGACAGAATTAAAATTACAAAGTTTGTCATTATTAAAACCAATCATTAAACCTGCACAGCAAAAAAACAAAACCATTAAATTTCATTTACAACAGTCCAAAAAAAATTATCTTGATGATATTCAAACATCATTAAAAGAAATTTATGAAGGTGAAACTTATCAAGTTTGTTTAACTAATAAATTATCTACAAAAGTAACACCAGAACCTTTAGAATTTTATCGCACATTACGGAAAATTAACCCTGCACCTTATTCAGCTTTTTTGAAGTTGGGAAACTATAATAAAAATTTCAGTATTGCTTGTTCTTCACCAGAAAGATTTTTAAGTATAGACTCTCAAGGTTGGGTAGAAACAAAACCCATCAAAGGAACATTACCCAGGGGAAAAACACCCCAAGAGGATGAACTTTTAAAAGCAAGTTTACGTAATAGTGAAAAAGATCGTTCTGAAAATTTAATGATAGTCGATTTATTGCGTAATGACTTAGGGAGAGTTTGTCAAGTTGCTAGTGTTCATGTTCCCAAATTAATGGATGTAGAAACCTATAGTACAGTACATCAATTAGTAACTACAATTAGGGGTTTATTACGTCCAGAAATGGATGCTATTGACTGTATTAAAAATGCTTTTCCTGGTGGTTCAATGACAGGTGCGCCAAAAATTAGAACTATGGAAATTATAGATAAATTAGAACCCAAAGCAAGAGGTGTATATTCTGGTGCAATTGGTTTTTTAAGTTGCAATGGTGCAGCAGATTTAAATATAGTCATTCGTACTGCAATTTTAACATCTGAAAGAACTTCTATAGGTGTAGGAGGGGGAATTGTTGCTTTGTCAAAACCCCAAGCAGAACTTTCAGAAATGTTGTTAAAAGCAGAAGCATTAATTGAAGCTTTAGTAATTACTGTTAACGGTAAATTAGATAAAATAATGATAGAAAATATACAGTAATTTGCAGATCAATAAAGATACAGTATATTGCATATCAAGGAGGTAAAACAATAAACTTAATTCTATACCTCAAGACTGTTTTACTCTTAAATTATGACTCTTGATTCCTGCTGTAATAAAATTTGTGTTATTAATGTTATACTATTATTTTCGACACTAACAGTTAGTTTAAAAGATAGCTAACAAATATGAAGACTATTTTATCAACTACACCTAAACAAATAGAATTACCTTTAAATTTACTCACTACAAAACACAAATTTACTTTTATTGATTTATTTGCAGGTATTGGTGGATTTAGGATTGCTTTAGAAAAATTAGGTGGCAAATGCTTGGGTTATTCAGAAATAGATAAACAAGCTATTCAAGTATATAAACAAAATTTTATGAGTTACTTAAATACTGATGAAATTGATTTAGGAGATATAACGAAAATTAGTGAACTTCCCCCTCATATTGATATAATTGTGGGTGGTGTTCCCTGTCAACCTTGGTCTGTTGCAGGAAATTTAAAAGGATTTGAAGATCATAGAGGAAAACTATGGTTTGATGTAATTCGATTAGTTAAGAAAACTCAACCTCAAGGGTTTATTTTTGAAAATGTGAGTGGTTTAGCAAGTCCTAAAAATCGGGATAATTTAGAATTAATTATTAATGAATTAACAAACATTGGCTATTTTGTCAAGTGGCAAGTTCTGAATGCTTATGACTTTGGTTTACCACAAAATAGAGATAGAATTTTTATTGTGGGAATTAGAAAAGATACAGAAAAAAAAGCAGATTATCAATTTCCTCAACCATTAAATATTCACCCAAAAGTTTTAGATATCCTAGAGGAGTTTAAGCATATTCAGGTAGTTGAAAAAGTTAAATTAGATGCAGATACTTTATTTAATGGTATAGTTCCACCATCAAGAACTAGATTTCAAAAAGATGATGAGTTAAATGATTTTTTCATTTTCTCTGATTTAAGAAATGGACACACAACAATTCATTCTTGGGAGATTATTAAAACAACTGATAGAGAAAAAATGATTTGTTTAACTCTTCTGAAATATAGAAGAAGTAAAAAATATGGTGAAAAAGACGGTAATCCTCTATCTTTCGAGAATTTCCGAGAAATTATCACTGATATAGATATTAGTGAATTAAATACATTAGTAGATAAGGGAATATTACGGTTAACGGTTGATCATAAATATGAGTTTGTCAACTCTAAAAATATGACAGGTATTAATAATATTTACAGAATTATTTTACCTACTGCTGATATTTTTCCTACTTTAACTGCTACTGGTTCTAAAGATTATATAGCTACTGTTGCTATTTATGCAAGTAATCCCCAGGAATATAAAAATCTTTTCCTAGAGAAAATTTACCATCCAAAAAAATATATTCCTATTACTGCAAAACACGCTTGTAAATTACAAGGTTTTCCCCATGATTTTGCGTATCATAAAAAAGATGAAGTTGCTAAAAAACAGTTTGGAAATGCTGTACCTGTACCTGTAGTTGAATATGTGGCTAAAGAGTTAATCAAGATTATTTCTATTTAGTCAAATTGGGTAAAATATATCATAAAATTCTGCGGCAAAGTTTTCTTTTCCTAATTCAATAAAAAGTGATTGTAAATCCTCAAATGTATTTTTATGTCCCGAACAAAAATCCCAAAATTCATTGTCTACCCAAATATCTCGTTTAACATCTAGCGGAGACGCTAACAACATACTTTTTTTCTCTTCATACCAATATTTTTTATAAGGATTAAAAGGAATAGCAATACGTCCTTCTAATTTAGCATCAGGATTTTTAACAAGTCTGTAAGCATACCATTCGAGCATTTGTTTGTTTAATTTTTTAAAATCACCTTGATTTGACTGTGTAGTTTTAATGTCAAACATATACTCAATTCCATCTTTAAACAAATGAATATCAACTCCAGTTCCCGTTGAAGGAGATATGTATTCATTGATGTCTTGAGGATTTATTTGTAAGAGGTTGTTTTAAAAGTATTAGATGAAACCGATAATCTCTAGAAACCTAACCCCCCTTCCCCCCTTCCCTACCTCTCCCTAACCCTCTCCTACAAGGAGAGGGAAGCGGAAAAACTTTTGTTGCTGGAATGGGGGTTTCAAAGCCTCTCCCCGATGCGGGGAGAGGTTTGGAGAGGGGTTTATTTATACATTAAAAACTTTTCAAACATCCTCTAAAGCAGCATTTCTTAATCTCTCTATACATTCTTCTGTGGAAATTCTCCTATTATTAGGCTTATTTTCTCGTTCGGACACTAATCTATCTAATTCACGCTGCAAAGTGCTGGGAAATGGAGTTGGAATTAATATTTTATCTTTGATGATTTCAAATCCATTTATTTCAGCTAATGTTTTAGATAGGGGTTCCCAAAAAGTAACTCCTAAACTTGTTTCTAGTCCACCAATCAGAGAACGTATTCGTCTTTCTTTAGGGAAAATATCATCCAATACTTGATAATTTTGTTTTTTTCTCTTTCTAAAAAAATTACTAATTGATTTTTTTAGATTTTCCTTGATAATTGTTTTGGTAGAGTCGTCCATGTTTTCTAATTCCTCTTAATTACTTAAATCCAAATGTTACCCATTATCATTTTTCCTGGGAACAACTAACACCTTATCAACTCTATTTCCATCCATATCCATGACTTCAATTCTCATATTTTCCCATTCAAAATGATCCGCTGCTGAGGGAATACGCCCTAAATGAGTAATAACTAAACCGCCTAAAGTTTGAAAATTACCTCTTTCTTCTATTGCCAATTCTTCTATATCAAAAAGTTCAAAAAACTCCTCTACTGGTAACATCCCATCTACCAACCAAGAACCATCTTCTCTTTGCACTGCTTGGGGTTCTTCCTGTCCAGGTTGTGCAGGAACATCACCGACAATTTCACTCATAATATCATTGAGCGTTACTAATCCTTGAATGACTCCATATTCATCAACTACTAAAGCAATATGAGTGGCGGTTTGTTTAAATAACTCTAAAACTTTTAAACCCTTGGTACTTTCGGGGACAAATATGGGTTGACGTAATCCTATTGTTAAATCAAAAGGTTCATGGCGTAAACTCCTGGCTAATAAATCAGTCACAGGAATAACACCTAAAACATGATCAAGTCCCTCTTGACAGACAGGATAGCGAGAATAGGCACTTTCAGACATTTTGTGACGGTTTTCTTCTGGGGAGTCTTCCAAGTCTAACCAAACAATATCCGGGCGGGGTGTCATTAGAGAACTTACAGGGCGATCGCCTAAACGAAAAACCCTTTCTACCATATCCTGTTCTGCTTCCTCAAAAGTCCCCGCTTCTGTTCCCTGTTCTATTAAAATCTTGATTTCTTCTTCTGTAACTTGCGGTTCTTGAGAAGGTCTAACTCCTAAAATTCGCAATACTGTTTCTGTGGATAAAGTTAAAAGATAAACCACAGGAGAAGCTAACGCTGCTAAAGTTCGCATAGGAAAAGCTACAAATGCAGCAATTTTTTCCGGGTGGTTCAATGCTAACCGCTTGGGTACAAGTTCACCCACAATCAATGATAAATAGGTGATGACTAAAACCACCACTCCAAAAGCAATAGGTTGGCTATAATCTGCCAAAAAAGGAACTAACTGAACATATCTCTCTAGCCTTTGGGCAATGGTAGCACCACCAAACACACCATTGAGAATATTAATCAGTGTAATCCCTACTTGTACAAGAGATAAAAAATGATTAGGAGACTCTGCCAGTTGCAGTGCAGCTTGGGCGTTGAGGTTTCCTTGATTGGCTAGTTGCTGTAATCTGACCTTACGGGCGGAAACTATGGCCATTTCAGACATGGAAAACACACCGTTGGCAAGAATTAGCGCCAAAATGATTAAAATTTCAACAGAGATTGAGGACATTTTATTTGGGAGTCGGGAAAAAGAGGTGACAGGTGACAGGTGACAGTAGAAAGGAGTTAGGAAGAAGAATTATTTTTTTCCACACTCTACAGTCTGTTACCTTTAACCACTGACTTTATAAAATAGTGGATATGGCAAGAACAAAGGATGAAGGATATTGATCAATGCTAAACATAGATACTAAAAGACTGTTTACACTGTCACCTGTCACCTGTTCCCTGTCACCTGCTATATCTAACTACAATCTAGATTTTCCCACTTTTCAAGACTTCTCACGCTAGTAACACTTATGGCTTTTTCTTCTATTGTGCGTGCTTTGGCGCGATTGCCTTTGACCGCAGAACTCAACACCAAACTGAAAAAAAATCAAGAACTGCATTTAAATGGTATTTCCCGCTTACCCAAGGGTTTAGTTACTTCCGCTTTGGCTCATCATGAGGGTAGAGATTTATGTGTAATCTGTGCCACTCTGGAAGAAGCGGGGCGGGTTTATGCCCAAATGGAAGCTATGGGATGGAATACTGTACATTTTTACCCCACTTCGGAAGCTTCTCCCTATGAACCTTTTGACCCAGAAACTGAGTTAAGCTGGGGTCAAATGCAGGTTTTGGCAGATTTGATTAGTAGTGGCATTCCGAATAAAAATACAGCTATTGTTGCTACTATAGGCGCACTACAACCACACCTTCCACCCCCAGAGGTATTTAAATCTTTTTGTCTCTCTTTACAAAAGGGGATGGAATATGATTTAGATGAGTTCAGCGAAAAAATTACCGCTTTGGGTTATGAACGGGTTTCTTTAGTAGAAACTGAAGGTCAATGGAGTAGACGAGGGGATATTGTTGATGTTTTTCCCGTATCTTCTGAGTTACCAGTCCGTTTAGAATGGTTTGGGGATGAAATTGAAAAAATTCGGGAATTTGACCCCTCTACCCAACGTTCTGCTTTAGATAAAGTTAATCAAATTTCTCTTACTCCTACTAGCTTTGCACCTATTGTTTTAGCAGCATTAAAAAATCATCCCAATTTTACAACTATTGTAGAGACGTTTCATGAAACTTCTCTACAGGAATCGGAATTACAATCATTAGAAGGAAGTAGAAGATTTTTAGGTTTAGCTTTTAATAAACCGGCTTCAATTTTAGATTATTTATCTGAAAATACCCTGGTTGCTATTGATGAGGTAGAACAATGTCACGCCCATAGCGATCGCTGGGTAGAAAATGCTGATATTCAGTGGTCAGTAATCAGTGAACAGCTATCAGCTAAAATACCAAAAATACATTTTACTTTTGATGAGTGTTTAACAGAAATTGGCAGTTTTCACAAGTTGTATTTATCAGAATTAGCGGAAGAAAATAGCGGTACTAATTTAGCGAGTAGACCTTTACCTGTTACACCTCATCAATTTGCTAAATTAGCAGAAACCCTCAGACAAGAAAGAGAAAGAAAATTTGCAGTTTGGTTAATTTCTGCTCAACCTTCCCGTTCTGTAGCTTTACTACAAGAACATGATTGTCCTGCTCAGTTTATCCCTAATCCTCGTGATTATCAAGCAATTGATAAACTACAAATCAATCATACACCAGTCGCCCTGAAATATTCGGGTTTAGCAGAATTAGAAGGTTTCATTTTACCTTCTTTTCGGATTGTTATTGTCACAGACCGCGAATTTTACGGACAACATTCTTTAGCTAATTTTGGTTATGTTCGTAAACGTCGTCAAGCTAAATCTAAACAAGTTGATCCGAATAAATTAAGACCAGGTGATTTTGTTGTTCATCGTAGTCACGGCATTGGTAAATTTGTCAAGTTAGAAAGTTTGACAATTAATAATGAAACCCGTGATTATATAGTTGTTCAATATGCTGATGGTGTGTTAAGAGTTGCGGCGGATCAAGTTGGTTCTTTATCTCGATTTAGAACTAATGCTGATAACCCCCCAGCACTCCATAAAATGACGGGTAAAGCTTGGGAAAATACTAAAAACAAAGTTAGAAAATCTATTAAAAAATTAGCGGTAGATTTGCTAAAATTATATGCTGCCCGTTCTCAACAACAGGGTTTTTCTTATCCCCAAGATATGCCTTGGCAAGCAGAAATGGAAGATTCTTTCCCTTATCAACCTACCATAGATCAACTCAAAGCTGTGCAAGATGTCAAGCGGGATATGGAAAGTGAACGACCAATGGATCGCTTGGTTTGTGGTGATGTGGGTTTTGGGAAAACAGAAGTAGCAATTAGAGCGATTTTTAAAGCTGTTACTGCTGGTAAACAAGTGGCACTTTTAGCCCCAACCACAATTTTAACTCAACAACATTATCACACTATTAAAGAACGATTTTCACCCTATCCTGTGAATGTCGGTTTATTAAATCGTTTCCGCAGTGCAGAAGAAAAACGCAACATTCAAAAACGTCTAGCGACTGGAGAATTAGATATTGTTGTGGGAACACATCAATTATTAGGAAAAGGTGTGCAATTTAAAGATTTAGGACTTTTGGTAATTGACGAAGAACAAAGATTTGGAGTTAATCAAAAGGAAAAAATCAAGAGTTTAAAAACACAAGTTGATGTGTTAACTTTATCTGCAACTCCCATTCCTAGAACCTTATATATGTCTTTATCTGGGATTCGGGAAATGAGTTTAATTACCACACCACCCCCAACCAGAAGACCAATTCAAACTCATTTAGCACCTTTAAACCCAGAAATTGTCAGAAGTGCAATTAGACAGGAATTAGATAGAGGTGGACAGGTTTTTTATGTCGTTCCCAGAGTCGAAGGAATAGAAGAAACTACAACAAAATTAAGAGAAATGATACCGGGGGGAAGATTTGCGATCGCCCACGGTCAAATGGATGAAAGTGAGTTAGAATCAACTATGCTCACTTTTAGCAACCATGAAGCTGACATCTTAGTTTGTACGACAATTATCGAATCTGGTTTAGATATTCCGCGAGTTAACACCATTTTAATTGAAGATGCTCATCGTTTTGGTTTATCGCAATTATATCAATTAAGAGGACGAGTAGGACGAGCAGGAATCCAAGCTCACGCATGGTTATTTTACCCCAAACAAAGAGAATTATCTGATGCAGCCAGACAAAGATTGAGAGCAATTCAAGAATTTACTCAACTCGGTTCTGGTTATCAATTAGCAATGCGAGATATGGAAATTCGCGGTGTAGGAAACTTGCTAGGTGCAGAACAATCTGGTCAAATGGATGCTATCGGATTTGATTTGTACATGGAAATGTTAGAAGAAGCAATTCGAGAAATTAGAGGTCAAGAAATACCCCAGGTTGAAGATACCCAAATTGACCTGAATCTCACTGCATTTATTCCTTCCACCTACATTACAGATATAGATCAAAAAATGAGTGCTTACCGTGCAGTGGCAACAGCAAAATCTCAAGAAGAATTAAAAGGAATTGCCGCAGAATGGACTGATAGATATGGTGCAATTCCTGTTCCTGCAAATCAACTTTTAAGAGTGATGGAATTAAAACAATTAGCGAAAGCTTTAGGATTTAGTCGCATTAAACCAGAGAATAAACAGCATATAGTTTTAGAAACTCCAATGGAAGAACCTGCATGGAATTTGTTAGCAGAAAAGTTAACAGACTCTATGCGAAATCGCTTTGTTTATTCTCAAGGAAAAGTAACAGCAAGAGGTTTAGGAGTATTTAAAGCTGAACAACAATTACAGACATTAATTGATGTTTTTTCTAAAATGCAAGGAGTTATTCCTGAAGTAGCTTTAGTCTAGTTTTAGTCTGTTGGGTTGACGCAAGGAAACCCAACATAATTAATATTGTTGCGCGATCGCTTCACCCAACCTACTATAAAATAAACATCTCAATTAATTCAATAAAATTCCCATAGAGGTGACAATGGTTGTACAACTACTCAGGCACCAATTTACAGTTAAGCAATTTCACAAAATGGCTGAATCTGGTATTTTATCAGAAAATGATCGAGTGGAATTAATTCGGGGGGAAATGATTGATATGTCACCTATTAGTACAAGACACTCAGGTTGTGTTCTATTTCTAACAAATTTACTAGCTTTACTATTGGGAGGACGTGCGTTAATTAATGTGCAAAATCCTGTAGAATTAGATGAAATTTCCGAACCACAACCAGATATAGCATTATTAAAAACCCGTCCTGATTTTTATAGAAATTCACATCCCCAACCAGAAGATATATTTTTAATAATAGAAGTGGCTGATACAACTGTAAAATATGATCGCCAAGTGAAAATTCCGTTATATGCAGAAGCAAATATTCCTGAAGTTTGGTTAATAGATGTGAATCAGGAAATCATAGAAGTATATCGCCATCCTCACCAGGGAATTTATCAAGATATCCAGACTTTAGAGAAAAATCAAAGTTTATCAATTTTAGCTTTTCCTGGTGTGAGTATTAATGTAAGTGAGATATTTTAAAGAAGTTGGGTATTTGTTTTATTAGCAATGAAGGTTATGCACTTTTAATTACCAGAGAGGAATAGTTTTTCAGTCAGTTAATTAGGACATTACCTTTGGGCAACTCGCATTAACAGAAATACACCGACTCCCAAACCAAACAAATTAGGCAACCAAGCACCGACAACGGGAGAAAGAATTTCCGCCTGTGCCAAAGCCCCAGAAACTGATAATAATAAGTAATAACTGAAAATGACGATTACACTAATACCAAAACTTGTACCTCTACCAGTACGTTGAGGTATAGTTCCCATCGCCGAACCCACTAAACCAAAAATAATACAAACAAAGGGAAAGGCAATTTTTTGTTGAATCCGCACTTCTAATTTTCTAATTCTTTGGGGATTACCTGCTAGACGTTCTACTTCTAATTGTTGTAAGGCTTGGGCAATATTCATTTCTCCATAATCTCGACTATTTTCTGCAACATTTAAAGGCGTGCGGGGAAGTTGCAATTGTTGATGTTCAAACCGCAAAATATTCCGATAAGAACGGTCTGGTGCAACTAAATAAATTGTACCATTATAAAAATCCCAAACTTGTTGAGCAGGATTCCATGCAGCAGATTCGGAAACTAAAATTTGATTAACTCCTTCTCTAGAACGGTCGATAATTGTTAAACCTTTCATTTGCTTACCGTCAAATTGATCGGCATAAAACAAGCGAGAAAGGACTTTATTTGTGCTACCATCTGCTGCTTTTTCTTCCCGGTATTCAGGATAATAAATATTTTGTTGTTTAAATGATGGTTTGTCTGATTGCAGTGCTTGTTCTAAAGTTCGAGTAGCTTCATAATTGGCAGCTGGGGCTATTTGTTCATTAAATACATAAGTCATACCTGTGACTAAACTACTTAATAAAACAGCCGTGAATACCATCCGATAAACACTTACACCACATCCCCTTAAAGCAATTAGTTCACTTTCACTAGATAACTTGCTGTAAGTCATCAACGTAGCAAGTAAGGTGGACATGGGGAAAGAATAAACCATTACATAGGGTAATTTTAAGGCAAACACCTTGAGGGCGATATTAATTGGTAGTCCAGATTCTACCACTTTTCGTAATAATTCAAATAAGCTATCAATTGCTAAAACTACAGAAGTAAATGCCCCAACTCCAAATAAAAAAAGCGGGAGTAACTGCATCGCCAAATAACGATCCATGATCGAAAAAGGCAGCAGTGAATTAAGGGTATAGAAAGATTTAATTGGCTTAGATGTCATAAGAGAAATTAAAAATAAAAATGTCAGGAAGCATGAGTCAGGAGTCAGGAGTCAGAAGAAAAATAATTATTACCAATTACCAATTACCAATTACCAATTACCAATTACCTATTTTTAAACATTAAAATTATCACCTAAATAATATTGTCGAACAAGGGGATTATTATAAAGTTCATCAGCAATGCCAAAAGCGAGAATTTGCCCTTCCCGCATAATGTAGGCACGATCAGTAATAGCGAGGGTTTCGCGGACATTGTGATCGGTGATTAAAATACCCATACCGCGATCGCGCAGTTGTGCTACAATTTGCTGAATTTCTGAAACTGCTATAGGATCAACTCCGGCAAAGGGTTCATCCAACAATAAAAATTTCGGACCTTCTCTACCTGCTGCTAAAGACCTGGCTAACTCTGTGCGTCGTCGTTCACCTCCAGAAAGTTGAATACCTTTACTATTGGCAACTTTTTCTAAGCGAAACTCTGTTAATAAATCACCCAACCGTCTTGACCATTCCCTACGTGGCACATTAGTTTGTTCTAAAACCAAGAGAATATTATCTATAACAGACAGTTGACGAAATACACTAGCTTCCTGTGCCAAATAGCCAATACCCAATCTAGCTCGTTTGTGCATTGGCATTCCCGTAATCTCTAAATTATCTAACCACACCCTACCCTGATTAGGTTTTTCTAAACCTGTGGCAATATAAAATGTTGTGGTTTTACCAGCACCATTGGGTCCAAGTAAACCAACAATTTCACCTTGGGCTACAGAAAGATTAACGCGATTGACAATGACTCGCTTGCCATAAGATTTATGAATATTTTCTAAAACAATTTTCACTATTCGCGTTTTTGTGGTAATGAATATTAAATTTTAACGCTTGAGAGGTGGTGTTTTAGGCGCTGGTTTAGCGGTTTGTCCACTCACATCACCATCATCCACCATGTAAATAGATTCTACCTGACGATTGGACTGGGGTAAGGCGATAAATCGACCTTCGTCAATTAAATAAGTGACTCTTTCCGCCCTAATACTGTTATTACCTTGTTGCAAAATATAGACGTTGCCACTGAAATCAATGCGTCGTTCTTTGCTAAAGTATTGTGCTTGGGCGGCTGTGGCTTGTATTTGACGTGCAGGATACAACATCTGCACGTTACCGCGAGCAGTGATTACTTGAGCTTTAGCATCATATTCTTGGACATCCGAGCGAATAGTCAGGGGCCGGTTTCCCCCAGAAGATTGGGCTGTAGCGGTGGGAAGTTGGTTAGTAAGGGTTACTGTACCCAAGAGGGCTACAGGCAGCATTACAGCTAATCCTAAACGTTGCATTTGTGATTTTAGCAAGTGATAGGGAGTTATCATAGTAATTTGTGATAGAAGTTTTTCAGGTTATGGCAGGTGACTGGGAACTGGGGACTGGTGACTAGTGGCAGATTTACAAACCTGTTTGTTTCCAAGTTTGTTTCCAAGTTTGATCACAAGTTTTATGATCTGTTTGTGAACTACCATTTTGGCAGTTGCTTCATATTCTAATTTGGAGGTTTGACGGTTTCCTGCATCCAAATGTTTCTTTATTGGTAGGGTTTCACTTTGCTGATGCCACCAAATATTCTGACTCTTGTACGGGTTTAGCAATGCTAAACCCCTACTCACTCCTGAAAACTACTATTCTTTGATCATAGAAATTTGGGGTAAAGGCAAGGCTATATTTTCACCCACATCACCACCAGCGATTTTTTCTATATCAACCTGTTGAATTGCCTTTAAAAACTCCACACTCTCAAGTAATAATTTTTCCACGTTGATACCGCAATCATAGTCTGAGTAACGACGGAGACGATTAGAACCTTCTCCTAATAAGATCATTGCTCCTCTTATGTTGCCATTACCCAGGTGATATAAGGCTACAGCAATTTGCAAAATACCCTGATACAAAGTTTTTTCTGGCTCTGTTGCTTCAATCCACAGAGCTTCTAGGGTGTCATGACAAGCGTAGAACTGTCCAGAGTTGAACTGTTCTACTCCTTGCCAAAACTCTTGGGGCAGGTTTTCGCTCATCTGCTATTAACCCATACTATCCCGCACTTCTTTGATCGTTTCCATAGAGATTTCTTGACTGGTACAAGCAAAATCATTTTCTGGAGTCAGGAACAGCATACAGTGACATTCTTTGCGTTCTCGCATGGGTACGCAGGGGCAGTTCCAATAAGCTGCGTTAACTTCCGCTTCTTTATCTTCATAGTGACGACAAGGACACAAAGGCGCACCGAGGTCGTCTTTATGTTTGGCTAAACCTTCGATGACAACTGCTGTCACGGAAGATTCAGAACAGAAGAAAGTTCCAGTGCGTTTGGCATATTGTTCGGAAAAATGACGCATTGCCTCTAGGCTTTTATCACTGGCTTTTGTGCTAGGTTCTGAATTTATCATTGGATCGGCTTTGATAATTTAAATATTTCTTCGCATTGTACAACAGGCTGAGGATCAGGGGACTGGTGATTGGGGACTGGTGATTGGTAATTGGTAATTGGTGATTGGTAATGGGGTTATTTACTTCCCCTACCTCCTGACTCCTGCCTCCTTAATAACTTAATGGTTTTTGCAGTTGCAGTTGTAGTTCTTGTTCACTTTGCAAAATTATACCGGGGTAATCTCCATTAATGACGGTGTGTTCTGGGGTTGAGTTGGCATTTTCCCATAACACCCAACGACTACCTTGAGGTAATTTAGAGATGGTAAGAGGGTCTTGGGTCAGCCAAATTAAAGGATTGTTTTCTGGTGGTGTATTTGCTTCTTCTAGGGGGTTGGTTGCTGCCAAGGTTTCGAGGATGATGGTATCACCTTTGACTACTCCTGTGGCTGCTGTCCAAAGTTGGACTTGGAGTTTTTGTCTTTGTGCGTAAAAATATAAAGATGCAGCAGCAATGACAGCTTGTTCAAATTGTTCTTCTTCCCATTTGGCGGCAGTATCAAGAGCAATGATCACTTCTTGTCCACCTGTAATAATTTCTAATTCTCTTACTCGTAATTCTCCGTAACGGGCGCTGGTACGCCAATGGATGAGACGGGTAGGATCACCGATACGATAAGGACGCAGCGATCGCACTAATCCTGATGTTGCTAATTGTAAGGGTTTTCCTCGCGGATCGTTTCTTTCGCTGTCGTCTTGGCCAATTTCATCCACTAAGGGACAATTGGTCAGGGGTAAGACTGTAGGATAAACGATGGCGATCGCTTTACTTTCTCTTTGACGACGACACCAAAATAAACCCCAAGGCGCACCTGTAGCTAATTCTACTTTATCCCATCTGTATAATCCCCGGCGTTGGGTAGGTTGATAGTATTGCCAACGATAACTATTTTGTGCTTCAATGGTATCAATTGGATTTTTGATGGGTTTGCCTAAAACGAAGGGAAGTATATCGCTAACTTGTAATAAAGTTACAGGTTTTGGGGTGGGATTATAAATTTCTATTTCAATGTTGAGTTCATCTCCAACGGTGACAGGTGGGATGGGGGAGCGTTTGATGATCAGATGTTTGAGCGATCGCGGTGCTAAAAATATTGATACACCTAATAAAGCCAAACATACGCCACTAATTACATATAACCAGCCTGCCATTGTATTAATAGCAGCACCTAAATAACAAATTGCAATACCGACTAATACCCAACCGCCATAAGTCGGTGCAGATGCGCGAGTTTCTAACCAATTTGTGATGTTTTTGGTGATGTTCATAATTTCAGGTGACAGGTGACAGTAATAGGATATAGGGCAATAGTTTCTTTTTTAACTCAATACGAGTTAAAATGTACAGTATTTTGAAGTTAAATAGGAAATTTGTGAGAACTAGAACTGCGGTATATTATTAAGATATAGGACGGAGGTGGAAGATAAATTTATGCAGTTGGTTAGCCAGGAATATATAGAAATTGCTGCTGATGTGCGGAGTGGAAAACCCCGTATTGCTGGTACTCGTATAGCGGTAGAAGATGTAGCAGTGCTGCATTTAAAGCTGGGGTATTCATTGGTAGAAATTGCGGGTAAATATGATCTGTCCCTGGCATCTGTTTATGCAGCAATGGCTTATTATTTTGATCATCGAGATGAGATTAATGGACGTACAGTACAAGAAGATGAATTAGTTGAAGTATTGAAACAAAATCATCCTTCACGTCTGCAAGAGAAACTGAGACAGTTGAGAAATGAGTGAAAAAATTCGCTTTCATTTAGATGAAAATGTTGATCCTGCGATCGCTCTTGGGTTGCGTCGTTATGGAATTGATGTGACAACAACTAACAATGTGGGATTACGCACTCAATCAGATCAAGCACAGTTCAAGTTTATTCAAGAAACACAGCGAGTTCTGTTTACCCAAGATGCAGACTTTTTGATTATTGCTAGTAGTAGGTTTGATCATCCAGGGATTACTTACTGCAAGAAAGGAACTCGTTCAATTGGTGAAATTATTGAGGCTTTAGTTTTGATTTATGAAGTGATGACACCTGAAGAGATGTTGGGATATATTGAATTTTTGTGAAATAAAATAAATGTTGATGAGTTGACATATTCAAACATGGTAATTTTAATTTCAAACCTAAAATAGTTTTTAAAAACATGAAAATCATCACCATTAATATTTTGTTTAAATTGAATTATTGGACACAAAGACGAGATTTGTTAGTAGCGGGACTGGAAGCAGAAAATCCTGATATCATTGCTTTACAAGAGGTAAGTTTAACAGAAGATACAGCAGCTTGGATTGCAGAACAATTAAATATTCCTTATATTTATAAAGCTGTTCCTCAAGATGTTAATAATAGTGATTTACCTTTTGGTTTAGCTATTCTCAGTCGGTTTCCGATTATTAAAACCGCAGCAATTGATTTAGAACATCAGGGAAGAATTGCCCAATATGCACAGCTTCAGTTAAATGATAACACATCTGTTGTTATTTGCAATGGTCATTATTTTTGGTATCCCGGTTCACATAAAAAACGGAATAAACAAATAAAATTAATGTTAGATTGGTTATCAGAATTTGATGAGCAAATACCTGTGATCTCTGTGGGAGATTTTAATGGTACTCCTGATAGTTCGGGAATTAAAATGATTAAAGAAAGATATCGTTCAGCTTATGAAGTATATCATGGAACTGAGCCAGAATATACTTGTCCCACACTTTTAGGTCAAGACAAACTGAGTTGGAAAACTAGATTAAAATATTTTTGGAGAAGTTTGATTTTTGATAGAAGTTGGAAACCTTGGAAGGGTACTTTAGATTATATTTTTATTAATCAGCGTTTACAGGTGCGAGATTGTCGAGTTATTTTAAATCAACCAGCAGCTAATAATCGTTATCTTTATCCTTCGGATCATTTTGGAATTGTTGCAGATTTGGAGGTTGTTGATAGTTAGATTTTTTATCTCACGCAGAGGCGCAGAGGCGCAGAGAGAGATTAAGAGGTATGATTATGTTAGAGGTAAGGATGGAATTATGACAATTGTTACTAATTTAAAGCTACTCTATGAAAGCGATGATTATTTTTTAGGTGTATAAGTTTTAGACTTTTAATTAATTTGAATTTAGGCAATTTATCAGAGAGAACGTTTTTAAAAACTACTTTTATACAAAATCCCCGACTTCTTTTGTGATCTGGTTCATAGATGATGAACTGATGTTAGAAGTCGGGGATCTGAGTTTTATTAGTTTTCATTTTAGGCGATCGCTAAATCCTTAGTTTCCTAAGATTTTAAGACTGGTTTCCATTAATTCCAATCTAAAGCGATCGGTAAAGAGTTCCTCTAGGAAGCATTACCCAGTAAGGGTTTCAGCCGCCAATTCGACGCACCTCTAAAAAAGATTATAAACATGTTAATCCCTAAATTTAATAACTAGACTTCTATCTTGTGTATTCTTGGTAAATAAAAATCTGTATACTAGACTTGGGTATATTATTTTTCTTAATTCTAATTAGCCGATTAGTAAAATCAGAATTTTCACTCAAGCAAGTCTGAAGTATTGTAGCTTGTCCTATATAATCTCGATCATCTTTACAGATGATAATACCAGCGTGAGAAATTCCACTTTGATGAAATGCAATAAAATCATCTCGGTTGAGTGTCAGTAAAACTCGTTTTTCTTGAGTTGCAAAAACCAAGACTTCATCATCTGGGATACCTTGATTAGCTTTTCCTGCTTCGTGGGAAGTCAGCACATCATATTGATATTGACGTAATTGTCTCACAATTTCCAGAGGAAAGTTTTCATCAGCATATAATCTTACCATCAGTCATCCTCATTTTGAGCAGTGATGATCAGATCAATTTCTGAAGAATTTTGTTCATAATAATCCCAAGCTGCTGTTAAATCTTCCGATGTCAAACTAGGGTAATTTTGCAGCAATTCTAGATCATCCGCTCCCTGTTTTCTCAACGACACCAACATCCATACAGGAATGCGAGTATTACGAATCCGTGCATGGCCACCACAAATTCCCGGAGTTTTTTGGATAGTGTGAGATTGAAGACGACTTTCTAAAAGTGTTCTTTCTTCTGGGGAAAGTGCTTCAATTACTTGTACCAAAGAATTAACTAATTTTTGATTCATATTTTAATGTTCAATAAAATAATTATTACTGAAATTATAACTGCTCTCTCACCCAACTCCTAAACCTCTTAATAGTTGCATTCCTCCCATTAATTCCACTACTTTCCAAATATCGAGGAATCACATCAAGCAAAGGTAAACCAGGAAAATTCAAACTCGACTGAGACACCACATAATTACCATCTACTAAAACATTAATTTGCAACTTCCCATTTTCAAACCTCCACAACTCAGGAACTTTTAAAGCTTCATATATATTCGGATGAGTGCGGGAAGTAACATCAATTTCTAAAGCTAAATCTGGAGGAGGATCAATTGTTAAATCTAACCTTTTCTTACCCCTAACTAAACGCTCATTCTGAATATAAAAACATTGATCAGGTTCTATTCCCTTTTCCATAAATTGATTTTTAAAAGTCGTAGAACCAAGACTGAGAAATTCAATATCCAATTCTTCTAATAATGCTTTAATTAAATCACTAATAATTTCCTTATCAAATTCATGTTCTGGTAAAGGAGTCATAATTTCTAATATTCCCTGATCATAAGCAATTTTCGCAGCACGATGTTCTCCCAACTCCTCTAAAATTGCTTCCAATTCTGTCCAAGTGACATTTTCTAATAAAACCCTTTGTCCTGGTGGTACATGAATGCGCTTTAATTCTAACAACATCATTTCCACTCCTTAAACTTAGTAAATCTATTTTACTAGATAAATAATAGATTTGAGTGAAACTTAACCTTTCCTTTTCACCCAAGCAAAAACATCCTCAACGGTAATATTCACACCCAAACCATCCAACACAGGTAAAACATCATTTCCTAATAATAATAAAGGTAAAGAATGAGGTTGAAAAACCAAAATAGAACGCTCACTAGGATCAATCAACCATCCCAACAGACTACCATTTCTCAAACAATATAAAATATTCCCAGTCACCTTAGTTTGACTTTGTGCAGGAGAAAGAATTTCTATAATCCAAGGAGGTGCAAAATCAATACCACTGCTAATAATATCCCCATTCTCATCTAACGGTATTTGATGATTAGAAAGAATCACCACATCAGGAACAACAGAGCGATCGCCAAAACTACAACGCAACTCAGGAAAAGCCTCAAAATCACTTCCCAAACCATCAATAAAAGCAACCAACCGTTTTTGTAAAAGACTGTGTTTTCCCCCACCCATAGATTTTTGAATAGTCTCACCATTAACATATTCCCAAGCTGGTGATTCATCAATATAAGGAAGACTAAAAAACTCCTCTAAAGTCATCTTTACCAAAGGAGTAACCTTACTTTCTACTAACCCAATATTGTTAATCATCAGGTTTCCATCTTATGTATCTTGTGTAAATCTTATAACCCTTCTTCTCTTTGCGCCTTTGCGTCTTTGCGTGAGATAATCTCTTAAAACTCTTATATCAATCCCTTGGGATCATAACTAAATTTACCAGAAACTCAAAACACTGTCAAGAGCGATCGCTGAAATAACCAAAAATCGTAAAGTAATTGAGAACATTATCAATAATATTGAGAATAGAGTGGGGTTTATTGACACAAAACTTTTTTTCAGGAATTTAGAATAGAACGCAGATAAACGCAGATACATACAAATAAAAAATAAGGGTGGGTTTAAATTTCCCACCCCCGATAAATTAGCGTTTAGCTAACTTCTTCGCCATTTTGCGGAGACGAATAGATTGGGGAGTTACTTCCACCAACTCATCTGGTCCGATGTACTCCAATGCTCTTTCCAAACTCATTTCTATAGGTGCTTGCAACTGTACAAGTTCATCACCACCTGAAGCCCGGTGGTTTGTTAACTGCTTGGTTTTGCAAACGTTCAATTCTAAGTCTTGAGGACGGTTGTGTTCACCGACAATCATGCCTTTGTAAACCTTAGTCCCTGGAGTGATGAAGAATGAACCTCTATCTTCTGCGTTCTTCATGGCGTAGAATGTGGAAACGCCTTCTTCAAAAGATATCAGAACACCTTTGTTACGGGCTTCAATGTTACCTGTGATGGGACGATAATCAAGGAAACTGTGGTTCATGATACCTTCACCGCGAGTCATCCGCATGAACTCACCCCGGAAACCAATCAAACCACGAGCGGGAATCACAAATTCCAATTGGGTGCGATCGCCAACACCGGGTTGCATATCTTGCATTTCCCCTTTTCTCTGTCCTAGACGTTCAATACAGCTACCTACTGCATCGCTGGGAACGTCTAAAACTAATAATTCAAAAGGTTCACAAGGTTGGCCGCTGACTTCGCGGTAAATTACTTGAGGCTGAGAAACTTGGAACTCGTAACCTTCCCGTCGCATGGTTTCAATTAAGATACCCAGGTGCAATTCACCCCGTCCAGAAACGTGGAACTTATCAGGTGAGTCGGTTTCTTCCACTCTTAAAGCTACGTTGGTTTCTAATTCCCGGAACAAGCGATCGCGCACTTGACGAGATGTCACCAGTTTACCTTCCTGACCTGCAAAGGGTGAATCATTTACCCAGAAGGTCATCTGTAAAGTTGGTTCATCCACTTTAATTAGTGGTAACGCTTGGGGTTCATTAGGATCGGTAATAGTTTCACCAATGTAAGCATCAGCAAAACCAGCCACCGCTACAATATAACCAGCAGAAGCTTCTTCTAATTCCACCCGCTTCAAGCCTTCAAATCCCATCAGCTTGGAAATTTTAGACTTGACAATATTACCACTTTCTGTTATCAAAGCTGCCTGTTGTCCAGCGCGGATCGTACCGTTATGGATTCTACCAATAACAATCCGTCCCAGATATTCAGAATAATCCAGAGTGGTAACTTGCAATTGCAGAGGTTTGTTAGCATCACCCACAGGTGCGGGAACATGACGGAGGATCGCCTCAAATAAAGGCTGCATATCTACCGCTTCTGCTTCCAAAGTTTCTTTCGCATAACCAGCCATCCCGGAAGCGAACAGATAAGGGAAATCACACTGATCGTCATCTGCACCCAATTCCAAGAACAGATCCAAGACTTTATCTACAGCGACATGAGGATCAGCCTTAGCGCGGTCAATTTTGTTGATAACAACAATAGGACGTAAGCCCTTTTCCAAAGCTTTTTTCAGTACAAAGCGAGTTTGGGGCATAGGTCCTTCGTTAGCATCAACAATGAGGATGCAACCATCAACCATGCCGAGTACCCGTTCTACTTCTCCACCGAAGTCAGCGTGTCCAGGGGTATCAACAATATTGATTAGGGTATCTTTATATTTAACCGCCGTATTTTTGGAAAGAATAGTAATTCCCCGCTCTCTCTCCAGATCATTGGAGTCCATCACACAATCCGGAACGTCTTCGCCTTCGCGGAAAATGCCGGACTGTTTGAGGAGAGCATCAACCAAAGTGGTTTTACCGTGGTCAACGTGGGCGATAATGGCGACGTTACGAATTGGGAGCGTCATAAGAGCGTTGTTGTGTAATTTAGTGTGTTTAGATTTAATAGCTTAGTTAGCTTAGTTTTCGGCTGTTTTAACAGAAGTGGAGATTTTTTGCCAGTTCTGTAACGAACCTTTAATAATTCTAACTCAATTGTCACAAAAATTGTTATTTTGAGAAGAAATAGCAAGAGTGTTTTTGAGGTTTAGGGGTGGTTATTGGGATTATCAACAACTAAACCTTCGTTGACTGCGGCATTATTCAATTCTTGATCAGCAGATATAAAAGTTAATGGATGCAAATTATTAGCTATGCAAAGATCGTTAACAGCTTTAGCCGCAGCTAACTGAACCGCGTCATAACCCCGCAAACCGTGTTTTTCTGCCAAGGTCATAGCTGAATTAATAATAGTATCTGTAATTTCAATTACTTGATATTCCGATTGAATATCATTTTTCAATTGGGAATATACTGTGTTAGCATCTGTGAGAGCGATATTGCCGCCCTTTGCACGTCTACTAATTGCCGCAGTAATTTCCACAGCAGTAATAGCAGCAATAAATACAGTATTTTTCAGATTAGGATTGCACAAACTCACAACCCAACTTGAACCTATTTCCGCAACATAGCGTTTAACTAAAGCACTACTATCAAAGAAATAAACTGTCATTTAGCCGCGTTCCTCAATGATAGTTTGAGAAACAGGTTTACCCTGTACTTGAATGAGAGTTCTTTCCTGTGGTTGGGGAGTGGGTTGTTTAATTTCTTTCACCAAACCAGAATTTAAAAGTGCTTGATAAAATTTTGTGGTTTGATCAGCTTGTGCTTTATCAGTCAGGTATATTTGAATAATCTGATTAAGCTGTTGTAGTTCATCCTGTTCTAAACTATTTAGCTGGTTAATAATTTCATTCAGAAGCGTTTGTGGCATAGGTTCTTAGTTTGTCACATCAGGAATTTCTATTATTTTAAATTGCCAAAAACTATTCTCATAATATTCATAATAGAAGTTAAGTGTACTTGAGATTTTTTAGGCGAAGGTTTTTTGTCTGTTGTGTAACAAATCTTTAAATATTATAGCGTAATTGTCACAACAATTGTGATTTTGACAGAAAATAGCAAGAGTGTTTCTTGGGTTTCATAGCCTAATGATGAAAGTTATTTATTAGTAAATACGTACTAAAAAATGAATTTAAAGTATAATAGATGGAGTATGTATTGTGTTTGATTTGCGAGTGTGATTATGATTGATTGTCTAACTGTATCTCGCTACTTCATTATCAAAGCTTACCAAGACGGCATAGAAGCAGAAATGACAAACATGAAAGTACAAAAGCTGCTTTATTATGCCCAAAGTTTGCATTTAGCCATGTATGATCAACCATTATTTCCCGAAGAAATACAAGCATGGCGTTATGGTCCAGTTTGTCCACCTGCCTATAGATTTTATAGCGAATTTGAAGCTAAACAATTACCTATTCCTAGTCAAGAATCATTATCAGAAATATCTGAAGATGATAAACAACTGCTAGAGGAAGTATGGGAATATTTTGGCGGTTATCATGCTTATCGTTTAAGTGATATGACTCACTTAGAATTTCCTTGGAAAAAAGCACGTCAAGGTTTACCACCTCAAGCTGCTTCCACCACAGTCATTTTATTAGAAGATTTAAAAGCATTAGGACATGAGAAATTAGATCAGATAGAAAGAGATCATCCATTTTACAAAGATGTGATGAGACAAGTATTAAAAGATGCTTGTAATTCGGAAACATCAAATCGTGTTAAAAAAGGAGAAGTCCGTGACTGGCTTAACTCCCTTCTCGATTGAAAAAACAGATAATTTTCAGCGTTCTTTCAAAAAACTTGCCAAAGCGTATAGGTCTGATTTTGTAGAGTGTGTGGCACAAATTTTAGAAGATTTAATTGATGATCAATATCCGATAAATTCTCGCTATGAACCTTTACCGGGAAAAATAGAATTACCTGAAGGTTGGTCATTTCATAAACTAGAATTTAAAGTCTCAAAAGGTGCATCTGGACAAATCAGATTAATGTATTTAGTGAATACAAATGATTGTATAATTAAACTGGTGTGGATTTATAGCCATGAACAGTTTGCTAAACGTCCGGCTGATGTAGATTTAAAGAGTGTGCTTAAAGAAATTCTCGATAGTTAGGATGTGGTTATATTAAGATTTTTAGATAATTATTAAATTTTCTATTCTGGTAGATTTTGTGCCAAAATGAACCTATAACTCTATAATTCTACAGGTTATGGTTTGGGTATCAGGACAGCAACTGCAAAACGGTAAATACACCATAGAAAAAGAACTAGGTGAAGGTGGTTTTGGGATCACATATCTTGCAAAAGATCACCAAGGAAACTTAGTGGTTATCAAAACCTTAAACGATGCAATTAAAAAACGTGCTGATTTTGCTAAATTTCAACAAGATTTTATTAACGAAGCGATTAAATTAGCAAAATGCAATCATCCCCACATCGTGAAAATTTACGAAGTCATAAATGAGGATGATTTGTGGTGTATGGTAATGGAATATATTGATGGGGAAGATTTAGGAACTTTAGTAGAAAATCATGGTGTTTTATCTGAAGAGATAGCGTTAAAATATATTCAACAAATAGGAGAAGCATTAACTGTAGTTCATAATAATGGGTTATTACACCGAGATATAAAACCGCAAAATATAATGATACGTTCTGGGAAATCAGAAGCAGTATTAATTGATTTTGGAATTGCTAGAGAATTTACACCAAATTTAAGCAAAACCCACACAAAAATATTATCTGATGGTTTTGCACCCATTGAACAATATGATGCGAGAGCGAAAAGAGGAGCATTTACAGATGTGTATGCTTTAGCAGCAACTTTGTATTCTTTATTAACAGGAGAATTACCAACTATAGCACCAATGAGAGCGATTGGTACAGAAATAGAAGAAGCGAAAAAGATAAATTCCCAGATTAGCGATCGCGTGAATCATGCAATAATTAAAGGAATGGAAATCAAACCAGAAAATCGTCCACAGTCCATCAATGAATGGTTATCTCTTTTGGACATTCAAGCAAAGAAACCTGTTATTTACCAAACACCTCAACCAGAAGATCAGATGATCCGTGAATTTAACAATCATGTTGATTATAATAGTAATAATGCAGGATATCTGATACATCATAAAGACCATCGCAAAGATCCTACATTGCATTATCATATCACAATATCTGATATTCACGCCTTTAACTTTGGTGGAAATGGATTTGCTGTATTCCGAATTCCGCGAAAGTATCATATAGTAAAATCAGTGACTTTATTACCCAGAAAAGAAGTCCTAGATAGATGTTTAATAGCATATCAATTATTCAAAGATTGGGATTATGGTATATTGGGATGGAACTGTGAACACTTTGCCAGATTAGTAACAACAGGAGAAGCGATTAGTTATCAAGTCAAAGAATCACCCTTAGCAATTTTCAATAATAATGGATATCATCCATTAGCAAAAGAAATGATGGAAAAAGCTTGTAGAGAAACCAACTTCTAAAAACAATATTTTACTTCAAAGAAATAACCTCTCTTATTCTTCTTTTCTTCTTCTATTCTTCTTCTTCCTCTTCCTTCGTGTACTTCGTGTTCTTCGTGGTTCAATCCTGATAAACCTCTAAAAAAACCAAAAATACCGAAAAATAACCTCTCTTATTCTTCTTCCTCTTCCTTCGTGTACTTCGTGGTTCAATCCTTCTAAACTTAGAAAATAAACCGAAAATACCTATTAAAAAAAATGCTAACAGAAAAATTCACCCAAGCATTAACCTACGCGCACCAACTCCACGCAACCCAAAAACGCAAAGGTTCAGGAGTACCTTATATTAGCCATTTATTAGGAGTAGCCAGCATAGCATTAGAATATGGAGCAAACGAAGAAGAAGCGATCGCTGCATTATTACATGATGCCATAGAAGACCAAGGAGGAGCAGCCACCAGAGAAGAAATTCGTCGTCGCTTTGGGGATAAAGTCACCGCAATAGTTGACGGATGCACCGACGCAGACACCACCCCTAAACCCCCTTGGAAACAACGCAAAGAAAAATATCTCGCTCATATTTCCACCGCTTCCCCTTCCGTGTTGCTGGTTTCCTGTGCTGATAAAATTTACAACGCTAGATCCATTCTCAAAGACTATCGTTTAATGGATGATGCAGTGTGGGAAAGATTCAAAGCTGGTAAAGAAGGAACTTTGTGGTATTATCGCGCTTTAGTGGATGCTTTTAAAAAGACTAATAAAAATACTAAAATTACACAATTAACAGAAGAATTAGAACGAGTAGTAACAGAATTAGAAACTTTAGTAAAGGTTTAGCAGTGCTATAGATTTATGGGTGTTTTTAGTCATCTTTAGATGACTTCTGCTATTAGACTGGGAATTCATTCCCAGTCGGGTGATCGGTTTTACGTTAAGTTGACACCAATGAGCAGTGCTAAACCCCTACTGACTCCAGATAAAAATCATCCCCAAGGATGATTAAATTTACAACCTAACGGAATAAACTACTTAATGAACTATCTTCGTGAATCCGCCAAATCGCCTCACCAAGTAAATTAGCAACTGACAGCGTGACTAACTGAGGAAAACGATTACTTTCAGGAATAGGAATAGTGTTAGTAACTATCACTTCCTCAAATAAGCCACTTGATAAGCGTTCAATCGCTGGCGGTGAAAATACTGCATGGGTAGCACAAGCATATACTTGACTAGCGCCTTCTTGACGGAGTAATTTCGCCCCTTCGGTAATTGTTCCACCTGTATCAATCATGTCATCTACTAAAATTGCCGTTTTGCCTCTGACATCACCGATGACATTCAAAACCTCAGCGACGTTGTGAGCTTGACGGCGTTTATCAATGATTGCCAGAGGTGCATCATTCAATTTTTTGGCAAATGCTCTGGCTCTGGCAACACCGCCCACATCAGGGGAAACAACTACAACATCATGTAGTTGTTTACTCTGTAAATAATCCAGTATTACGGGTGAACCATAAACATGATCAAAAGGTATATCAAAATACCCTTGTATTTGTGCTGCGTGTAAGTCCATTGCGAGAATACGACTAGCACCAGCTTGAGTAATCAGGTTAGCAACCAGTTTAGCGGTGATAGATTCTCGTCCTGCGGTTTTGCGGTCAGCGCGGGCATAACCATAATAGGGAATTACTGCGGTAATTTGCCGTGCAGATGCGCGACGACAAGCATCAATCATGATCAGTAATTCCATTAAATGGTCGTTAACTGGCTGGCACGTTGGCTGGATTAAATAGACATCACAACCGCGAATAGATTCTTGGATTTGAACATACAGTTCACCATCCGCAAATCTTTTGCGAATCATCGGACCCAAGTCCATCCCCAGGTAACGAGCGACTTCTTGGGATAATTGTAAATTGGCAGAGCCAGAAAACAGCCGCAGACGGTGATTTTCAGTCAGTCCTGTGGTGACTGGGTGCATTGTCAAAGTTGCAGAACTCAGCACAGCAGATCCTCGATGTGCATTCATGGCGATATTATCATCAGAGATTTAGCAGATTTCACGGTCATAGATAGACTAAACAAAACATTTGTAAGTTTTGTTGAAACTTCTATACAAACTTGCAATATTTCTCCATATACTTACATTAACTAATTTTCTAGTTCTTCTGAGAAAAAACCAATGAGGAATATACTGACATCTATTTTGATCAATAGTTTCAGAGTTCCATTTTTGGAAATTGGAATGAACCACCCAAATATTTGATAATTTGCTATGGTAGATTACTTATTATACCGTTTCTTTTATCACTGAGATCAATTTATTTGCACATAAATTCAAAATTTTTTCCAATTTTGGGCAGTATTAATCAGTCCCACAGAAAATGATCAATGCTAGTTGACAATTTAAGCAGGGGACAATAGAAATTTTCTGACTGCGGAATGTTGAAAACCAACAATTTAGCTTTCAAGATGCTGGTACTTATTTTATGATACTAGCGTCAAATTGAGAAACTCAGTTATTCGATCTTCTATATTGGTGACTGGGGACTGGGGAAGAAGCAGGGGAGCAGGGAGCAGGGGGAAGTCATTGGTGTTTTTCCCAATTACCAATTACCAATTACCAATTATCAATTACCAGTCACCACGTTTATGCTTTAGTTAAAGTTAATTTCTAGCTCAGTTGCTATTACACTTAATCAATTGATTATGCAACCACCCATTAAAGTTGGTACTGTTTTACAAAATCGTTATCACATCATTCACATTCTCGGCCAGGGGGGGTTTGGTAGAACCTATCTCGCGGAAGATCAGAGGCGCTTTAATGAACTTTGTGCAATTAAAGAATTGATGGTCACAGAAACGGGTGTTTATGGTGGGAAAAAAGCCCAGGAACTGTTTGAGCGCGAAGCAGCAACTTTATATCAAATCGCGCATCCGCAAATACCTAAGTTTCGAGAAAAGTTTTCCCAAGATCAACGCTTGTTTTTGGTGCAAGATTACATTAGCGGGAAGACCTATCACACCCTCTTAAATGAACGTCGCCCTGAAAGTCAAGCTTTCACTGAAGTTGAGGTATTACATCTGCTACGCTCTTTGTTACCCGTTTTGGAGCATATTCACAACAAGAGAATTATTCACCGGGATATTTCGCCGGATAATTTGATTTTACGGGATATTGATCAAAAACCTGTATTAATTGATTTTGGGGTGGTGAAAGAACTAGCTACACGGTTATCTACCCCGGAAAAAAAGCCGGTGACAACGGTGGGGAAACCGGGCTATTCTCCTAGTGAACAAATGCAGTCTGGTAAAGCCTATCCTAATAGTGATTTGTATGCACTAGCGGTAACAGCTATAGTTTTGTTGACGGGAAAAGAACCAGCAGAGTTATTTAATGAAACCCAACTGACTTGGAACTGGCAGGAGTGGGTAGAAGTGAATCACCGATTTGCTGAAGTTTTAAATCGGATGTTAAGTTATGTACCGGGCGATCGCTATCAAAGTGCTAAGGATGTATTATCAGCTTTAGAATCGCTGGATCAACCCCATATCCCGCAGCCAGAGGTATCATATCTACCAACCGTTGCTGTTAGTCATCGTCCCGATCCTTTACCACCAACACCCAACACACCTGATCCGGTAATTCCACCACCACAAAGTAGCTCTATCTTAGATAATCCGTTAGCTATTGGCGCTATTGGTAGTGCTGTGGTAATTTTAGCAGGATTTGGTTCTTGGACAGTGGTTAATTCTCTTCGCAGTCAACAATCACAAACACCACCAGAACAAGCAACCACGCCCCAAAGTTTTCCTTCTCCTGTTATTCCCGGTGTGACATCTACTCCGACACCAGATTTAACATTAACACCAACACCAACACCGACTAATACTGAAGTTGTCTATACAAAACGTTTAAGATTCGGAACATCTAACACAATTAAGGTAGATGGTACTATCAAGGTTGGTGAAATAATTAAATACAGTTTTACGGGTGATGTTGGGCAAAAGTTAAATGTAGCTGTTGACAAAGAAAGTGGAGTTGTGCTAAGTGTAGTAACTGCTGATGATCAACCGATTGGTTATGATTCAGAGCGAGTTACTTCTTATCAAGGTTTATTATCCAATAGTGGTGAATACACTATTCAATTAATTTTGTCCACAGAAGTGGCTGAAAGTGATTATAGTTTGAATGTCGCTTTAGAAAACCCAGTTGAACCTACACCCACCGAAACCCCCACCCCTACAGCTGTCTCTTA
>NZ_JADEXH010000090.1:0-6001 GCF_015207205.1 Sphaerospermopsis sp. LEGE 08334
TTAGGAAACCCTTGACTTTTTTTGAAGAAGGATTTAAGGGCATTTGACAAATATCTTAATGCGTATTGAGGGGCGCATTTAGACACTTCATAGTACCAAGGATGGGTAGATTTAATGGCTGCTACTAACCATTTATGTAAATCTATGGCTGTGGGAAATTTAATTTTGTCTTCAGGATTAAGTTTGTTATGTATGAGAACCTGTTGACATAATGCTAAACCTTGATTCCAAGCGTGTCTAGCTACTCCTGCATGTTGTGCCAGTAGTAGTCTTTGTTGCTTGCTTACCTTCAGTTCTGTCTTGAATCCTAGTAGCATAATTCTATTTTACAGCCAAAGAAGCACACATAACAAGAGCCGATGACTTTAACTGGGAGCATAAGTAAGCAATTATTAGTAATTGTTAAGTAGGTGAACAGAAAAAAACCGAAATATGTAACAAAAAGTAAAATATTCAAAAACCTATTCTCTGTTCCCTGTTCCCTCTTCCCTGTTCCCTTGTCATAACGACAATTTTTAACGCCCACTTACTTAGCTTTTGGCTTACTGTTAATTAACCCCTACTGATTCTGGCCTGACTACACTTGTTCATTACTTGCAAACGTCGTTCATTTACCTTGATTCCTGACCACGGTGCTTCTGTTAAAAAATGGTGTAACTTGTAGTAAGTTACGCCCACAGCCTTCTCTGCCATCTGGGATATGTTTTTTCGCTCGCTTTCTCCTAATAATCCTCCTAAATAATGTCTAAACTCCCTTTTTTAAGCTTTATGTCCAAATATATCATCAAATCTTTGACACCATTTTTCAAAGCATGGTGGCATGGCTGTGGGTGTTATCTCTTTCATAGGGTTTGGTTTGATGTGAAAGATTTAATATATCTACATTATTAGAAGCATTTTTGGTATCTTTTTTTGCCTAATTCCCGTTAATTGGGTTAACAGCTATTTAAGGGTTTAATAATAAAACCTAATACATCCTTGCACTTAATTAAGATTTATTTCTAGTCCTTGACGGGAAAGCGGAGAAAAAATGCTAATATTGATACGTATTTTAGGTAATAACCAAGCCTAAATACACCAATAGTATGGTGAAATACACCCCAATCAAGCTTGTGGACTAGACAATGCCGACACTTCTAGGAGTTCAGTAAGCGTAGTGATCACTGAGCTTGTCGAATTGTCGGACTGGTGAAGCAAGGAGAAAAAGTTAGAGATTTTTAGCATTAGTTAGCTTTTTTTGTATCAGCAAATACCTTAACTCTCATAGACTCCTAAATATTAAGGAAATAAAATGACTAACGCTTTTGATTTAGCTTCTGCTATTCTTGGACCCGGTGTAACGATTACGAGTGCAACTTTCACCGGCGACCCCCAGTCTGCGGCTGTTTTCAATGCCAGTGATCCATCTCCAGGGGTTGGTATTACGTCGGGTATTGTGCTGAGTACTGGGAATGTAGCTAATATCTACGGACCTAATGACAGCGATAATACCAGCACAGATTTTCCGACGGCTGGCGATGCTGACTTGAACGCGCTGGTGTCCCCCAGTGCTACCCAGGATGCGGCGGTTTTAGAGTTTGATTTTGTAGCAACAGAGAGTTTTCTCACTTTTAGTTATGTTTTTGCGTCTGAGGAATACAACGAGTTTGTTAGTAGCTCATTTAACGATGTTTTCGGTTTCTTTGTAACGGATTCTTCGGGTGTCACAACAAATATTGCTCTGATTCCAGGGACAACAACTCCGATCGCTGTTAATAACGTTAACTCTTCAAGCAATCCCGCTTACTACCTTAACAACGATCCCACCGACTTTGGCTTCTCGACCACTCCCCATAACACGGAATTTGACGGCTTTACGACTGGTTTAACCGCAGTTATTAAGGTCGTCCCCGGTGAGAGTTATCACTTTAAGTTGGCGATCGCCGATAATAGTGATGGAGTTTTTGACTCGGCAGTTTTTATTACCAATGGCAGTTTTGTTTCCTTACCGTTAGTTCCTGTCAACGATTCCTTCTTCGTCAGTTCGGACTCGCCAACTACACTGGATGTTCTTGCCAATGATTTGGTTCTTGAGGGAGAACAAGCCTCTATCACGGCCTTTGATCTATACACCATCAACGGGGGTGCAGTTGCTTTCGATAGTAATCAGACACCAGACGATCCATCGGACGACAAATTAATCTATACTCCGCCGTCTGACTTTAGTGGAGTTGATAGTTTTAATTATACCCTTGCAGCCAACGGCAACACTGCGACTGGAACCATTTACATTCAGGTTGACAACGCAACTCCGCCACCGCCACCACCCTCTGTTGAAAAATATGCCTTTACTTATTTCTACGGGAATGGGGATAGCTACTCTGGTTACGGCTATGCACCATCGGGAACCTACAGTGTTGGTCAGTTACCTGATTACTATGACAACGAAACGGGCAGTCAACAAGGCTACTATGTCATTGACTCTGTTGAAGACAGTGAAATCGGTACGAATGGCCTTGTCATTGTCACCAGTTACACCGACGCTGACACCGGTTTTGGAGAGACGACTAATATTGGAGATGCCAACTGGGGGGATGGTATTCATGGCTATTTAGGCTTAGGTTCAGAACAAGGTTATGCCTTCAACGCCACTCCTTGGACAGGAGATTACTACTTTACCTATTATTCCGAAGCAGATTTACCGTCCGTGTTACAAGTGCGTCTCAATCTGTTAGCGGATAATGATGGCACGCCCGGCGAAATTCTGGCGAATGACCAAGTGGGACTGAATCGTTCCTTCTTTGTGCAAATTCAAGTGGGCGATCTCCGGGGTAATGCGGCAGGAGTTGTTGGTTTAAATCTCGATTTTGCTTGGGATGGCTTAATTCTGGAGTCCATTAACTTTGATCCGTCCCTCGATATCACCTCTGATTTCGCCTTCTTCCAGGATGGCACCCTAGACTACGATGGTTTCATTAATGACCTGAGCGGTGGTTCTCTCCCTGAATTTGAGTTCGGTCAGGCGATCGGCGTTAATCAATTAGATACCTTCGCGTTGTTGCATTTCCGTGCAGACAGCCTTTCTAATGGCACGACTTACTTTACGACAACGGTTAATGACGCTAGTTTCGCCGACGATTATGCGTTCAATGCGGCCTCGTTAGACGTTGAACAACAACCGATTCAAGTTATTTCACCCTATAGCCAGTATAATTTCACCTATTACTACGGCAATGGGGACAGCTACACGGGTTATGTCTTTGCGGTGGAAGGAACCTATACTGAGGGTCAAGTTTTAGGGGATTACTCAAACGAAACGGGTAACGAAGGCTACTACGAAATTAAATCTATTGCCGGGACAACCTTAGATAGTTCGTATAACGGTCGGGTTTACCTGACCAGCTACACCGATGCTGATACAGGCTTTGGCGAAACTACTAATATTTGGAAAGATTGGTGGGGGGGAAATGGCTCTTCTGGCTTAGGTTCGGAATATGGCTATGCCTACGACACCAATGGCAATAGCTCGGACTCCTACTTCGGCGGCGGCTACTGGGAAGCCGATATTCTGGGAAACCAGTTATACAACTTCACCTATTACTACGGTAATGGGGATAGCTACAGTGGTTATGGCTATGCCGCCGTTGGTACTTATACCGCAGGCCAAACCTTAACCGGCTATAGCAATGAAACAGGGAACAGTGGTTACTATGTCATTGACTCGATTGCCTTAGGCAATACCAGCACTGGCTATAACGGCTATGTCTATATCACCAGTTATACCGATACTGACACAGGCTATGGCGAAACGACTAATATTGGAGACGCAAACTATTCGTGGGATGGTATTCATGGCTATTCTGGTTTAGGTTCAGAATATGGCTATGCCTACGACAGCAATGGCAATAGCTCTGATTCTTACTTTGGTGGTGGCTACTGGGAAGCAGATATTCTCAACCAGTACTATACCTTCACTTATACCTACGGTAATGGGGATAGTTACAGTGGTTATGGTTATGCCCTAGCCGGAACCTATACGGCGGGTCAAACCCTAGAGGGTTATAGCAATGAGACAGGTAACTCTGGCTATTACACTATTAACTCTGTTGAGGCTGGAACAACAAGTGCTAGTGAACACAACCGCGTCTATGTCACTAGCTACACTGATGGCGATACCCTTTATGGAGAAACCACTAATATTTGGAAGGATTGGTGGGGTGGAAATGGCTCTTCTGGCTTAGGTTCAGAATATGGCTATGCTTACACCAGCGACGGGTCAACCTATGATTCCTTGTTCAGTAACTACTACGAAGCTGATTTAGTGACAGCAGGTTTATCCATTACCGATAACTCCGGCAATGGGAATGACTCCAGCATTAAATTCACCACTCAATTCCCGTTACGTCAAAACTATGCCGAAAGCGATTTCGTGCGTCCTAATTTTGCAGACACAACCAAATACTTCGACATTACCAACACCGGAACGGGGATTTTGCAAGTTTTTGACATTGTTTCTAATGTGACGGGAGTGAATACGAACTTTGTGGATGATCTCTTAATCAATCCAGGAGAAAGCCAACGCATTAGTTTGACCTATGATCCCTTGGCAGCAGGTGAAAACTTCTCCGTTACGGATGGGTTAGTCTTGTTCACTAACGCTCTCAATCTTCCTGAATACGCGATCGCCTTGTCGGGTAAATCCACCTTCAACTCAGACATCAACTACGATGGACGAGTCGGGGCTGGAGATTTAGGCCCGTTAAATAACGCCCGCAGGAACTTCAATAATGGCATTTACGATGGTACAGCCGACATTAACGGTGATGGTCTGATTAATAGTGCCGATGTGACTATCTTCAACAGTGAACGAGGCTTCGCTTTGGCTTTGGTTTAGTCCTGTAAAGAAAAGCCTCTGAACTTGCTATTCCTAAGGTTCCCTTATTTTAGGGAACCTCAAACCATTATTTTTTCTACTTTCCACGCTGGGGACGTTATGTCACTAAAACTGCAACTGCAATTATTTGCTAATAATAACGGACTGGTGGGTGAACCCATCAATGAAGTCGCTGCTGGTAATTCCTTTTTTCTGCAAATTTGGGTGGGGGATTTTCGTGACGATGCTGGGGGGCTAATTGGCTTTGCCACCAATCTACAATGGCAACCCGACCAAATTCAATCCCTAGATGAACCCTTTAATCCCGAAACCCTAGTTACCCCCAGTTTTCCTTTCTTGGTGGAAGGAACTCTAGATAATACACTTGGTTTGATCAATGACTTAACCGGAGCCGCCTTACCTGAATTTGAGGTAGGAGAGGTTATTGGCGTTAATCAATGGCAGTCCTTCGTTACCCTATCTTTTCAGGCGCTCACAGACATCAATGTTACCGACTTTACCCTCACACCAGACCGCTTCAACTTAGCCTTTGCTGATGACTATGTGAATAATGCCCCAGTTATTTCAGACCCAGGGCTAGTCTTAGAAAATAGTAATCCCATTATCTTAACAGTCTCTGACCCCAATCCATCGGATACATTAACTTTTGCGATGACAGGGGGTGCTGATCAACACCTATTTACTTTAAATGCCAATGGGGAACTGACCTTTAATCAATCTCCTGATTTTGAAAATCCCTTAGATAGCGATCAAAATAATACTTATCAAGTCGAAATTACCGCTTATGATAACTTTGGCGAACCAGCAACCACTGTCCTTCGGGGCACAACGGTGAGAATGGTGACGATAGAAGTTAATAATGTCAATGAAACACCAACAGATTTAGCTTTAAGTGCGACAACAGTAAATGAAAATGTTGACCCCAATACAGTGATTGGAACATTTTCTAGCACTGACCCCGATGCTGGCAATACCTTTACCTATAGCTTAGTTGCAGGAATAGGAGATACAGATAATACTGCATTCTCGATTGTGGGGAATCAATTACAGATTAATAATTCTCCTGATTTTGAAACCAAGAATAGTTACAGTATTCGGGTAAAAACGACTGACCAGGGGGGACTAGAA
>NZ_JADEXH010000091.1:0-5798 GCF_015207205.1 Sphaerospermopsis sp. LEGE 08334
CAGGATTTAAGGATGTACAGGATGGGAATTTTTAGATGGTTTGTTTAGTGTTTAAAGTTGTATTTGTCTGAATCAGGATTTCCAGGATTTAAGGATGTACAGGATGGGAATTTTTAGATGGTTTGTTGGTGTTTAAAGTTGTATTTGTCTGAATCAGGATTTCCAGGATTTAAGGATGTACAGGATGGGAATTTTTAGATGGTTTGTTGATGATGAAAGTTGTATTTGTCTGAATCAGGATTTCCAGGATTTAAGGATGTACAGGATGGGAATTTTTAGATGGTTTGTTGATGATGAAAGTTGTATTTGTCTGAATCAGGATTTCCAGGATTTAAGGATGTACAGGATGGGAATTTTTAGATGGTTTGTTGATGATGAAAGTTGTATTTGTCTGAATCAGGATTTCCAGGATTTAAGGATGTACAGGATGGGAATTTTTAGATGGTTTGTTTGGTGTTTAAAGTTGTATTTGTCTGAATCAGGATTTCCAGGATTTAAGGATGTACAGGATGGGAATTTTTAGATGGTTTGTTTGGTGTTTAAAGTTGTATTTGTCTGAATCAGGATGTCCAGGATTTAAGGATGTACAGGATGGGAATTTTTAGATGGTTTATAAACATTCAAAAACAATCATTAAATAACATCATCAAAAAATCCCAACTTCCCAAAAAACAATCATTCAAAAACATCCTGAAAATCCCAACTTTCCAACAAACAATCATCCAACAACATCCTGAAAATCCTTAAATCCTGGATATCCTGATTCAGACAAAAAATCCTGATGACAACTACTCACCTGTATCATACAATTATGATAAAATTATACAATAATTTCATCCCATCATAATCATCCCACTCTTGAAAATATGATAATCTGGCAACCAGGACAACAAATCAACAACGGTAGATTTATCATTCAAAGCATTTTAGGTACTGGTGGTTTTGGTATTACCTACAAAGCATTAGAACCCAGCACAGGGAAATTATACGCTATCAAAACTCTCAACTCCACCATGCAACTGCGAGAAGACTTTGGAGATCAACAGGTTAAGTTTATTAACGAAGCATTGACAATTAAAGGATTTGATCATAAATACATTCTCAAAGTTTATGAAGTCATCCAAGAAGGTCAACTTTTTGGGGTGGTGATGGAATATATTGATGGGGTGACTTTATTTAAATATGTGCAAAATAAAGGACAATTATCAGAAAATGAAGCACTATTATATATAGATCAAATTGGTCAAGCGTTAGAATATATCCACAATAAAGGACAGTTACACCGAGATATTAAACCGGAGAATATTCTATTACGACAAAATAAACAAGAAGCGGTGTTAATAGACTTTGGTTTAACTCGCAGTCTCGCTACCAAAAGTATGACTAACGCACTCACCGAAGGTTTTGCACCTATTGAACAATATCGTCGTAAGGGGAATTTTGGACCCCATACAGATGTTTATGCTTTAGCTGCAACTTTATATTATCTCTTAACTGCTAATGGATTGAAACAAGAGGGAGAAATTTGTCCAGTACCAGCAGTCAACCGGAAATATGATGATGAACCTTTACCAGAACCTAAACATTATAATTCTCGTATTAGTCAGAGGGTGAATAATGCTATTTTGCAGGGAATGGAAATAGAACCGGAAAAACGGACTGCAACGGTTTTTAAGTTTCGGGAAAGTTTGGGTTTGGTTAGTAGTGGAAACCCAGGAGAGGTAGAATTAAAATCAGCAGTAGGAATGGACTACACAAGATTGCGTGACTTACTCAAAGCAGGGAAATGGAAGGAAGCAGACGAGGAAACAGCACGGGTAATGTTAGCAGTTGCGAAGCGAGAAAAAGAAAGTTGGTTAGATGTTAAAGATATTGATAATTTTCCCTGTGCAGACCTGCGAACTATTGACCAATTATGGGTAAAATACAGTAATGGTAAATTTGGTTTTTCTGTGCAGAAACGAATTTATCAAAGTTTCGGTGGAACGAGAGAATATAACTCAGGCATCTGGGATAAGTTCGGCGACAAGGTAGGATGGAGAAAAGGAGGCTACTGGTTGTACTACAACAATATTACAGATGATAAGAAAGCACCAGAAACAGAAGGCCACCTCCCCTTTCGTGGGTGTAAGGGTGGATTAGGGGGTTGTTGGGGTGATTTTTATGGTGTCTCTTCTCTCGCGTCGAGACTTGTAAACTGTAACATTTAAGGGTTACAAAAAATTATTAAGTCTGAATCAGGTGGTTATCGAGCGACTTGTACTGAGCGAAGTCGAAGTAAGTCGAGATAATGTCCAGGATTTAAGGATTGACAGGATGGTAGTTTATATATGGTTTGTTGGTGATGAAATTTGCATTTGTCAGAATCAGGATAACCAGGATTAAAGGATTGACAGGATGGTAGTTTATAGATGGTTTAAATAATTCAAAAACTATCATCTAACAACATCCTGAAAAATCCCTAACTTCCAAAAAACCATCATCAAAAACATCCTCAAAAAATCCCCAACTCCCAACAAATAATCATTCAATCACATCCTGAAAATCCTATAATCCTGGACATCCTGATTCTGACAAGAATATAATTATAATATGATTTTATCAAAGATAAAGTAAACAGTTAAAAATAAATGTTATAATGAATGTTGCAGTCAAGAGGTCTGACCTTTTCGGATCGTGAGAGCAAGGTCTCTCCTTGACTGATAATTAGACTTCATAAAAATAAGAATACACAAAGAGGAATTATTATTTTTGATAAATCCACTTACGAAACAACTATTCAATCTCTAGCAATTGATTTTAGAACAATTGGCTACCAATGGGGTGTAATCAGAAATTTTGCTGAAGTACCTTTATTTTTAGACTCCAAAGCATCCAGATTAATTCAACTTGCTGATATAATTGCTTATTATATCTTCCGGTATTTTGAAAAGGGAGATAATACATTTTATTCAATTATTGAACCTAGATTTGATGCAGAAGGTGGTATAGTTCACGGATTGCATATAATTCAATAAAACAAAAAACCACAATTTACAAAAGCACTGACATCTAAGAACATCCTGTAAATCCTCAAATCCTGGATATCCTGATTCTGACAATTACAACCTCAACAATAACTATGAAAAAAAACTCTCATAATCGTCATGACTCCCAATCCAAAACCATGTTATTGTATCACCATCTAAAATCCCAATTGCTCGATAATTACGAGTGATTCTGACAGACCAAATATTTTCTTGATTATTAATACATTTAAAATGCAAAGACGGATGAAAAGGATTTTCTCTCCATAACCGATAAGCTTTTCTTGCACTTTGTCTAACTTGCTGATCAAGAGATTTATATTCATCCCAAAAAGAAGAAAGGGTTGCAGACTTCATAACTGATCATAATCCATTGGTTTAGCTAATCCTTCTGCAATTTCTCTTTTAGCACGTTGAGCAGATGCAATTAATTTTTGTTGACTTTTTTTAAATGAATTATCCCATTTTAATTCATCTTGTAAATCTGCTAAATATTCTCTCAAATGTTCTGCAACTCTGTCTTGTACATCTTCAGATAAAGATTCCATCATTTTGATGACAGTGGTAATTGCTGGAGATGACATAATAGAATTTCCTTTACAACTTTACTAGTCTATTCTACTCAAAATCTCCCCATCCAGATGCTGATGGTACAGATATTATAGAATATTACAAACTCACATCCTGTAAATCCTTAAATCCTGTACTTCGACTTCGCTCAGTAACCATAAATCCTGATTATGACAAATAAAATAATCTGGGAAATCTTCAACAAGACCCTATATGCGCCCACATTTTCCCATTATAATAAAATAATACTGAAAACTCCCCCATTTGTCAACCACCTCACCCATGAATTTTGGAATTATCTGAATTAAAATTGATTGATTCACTGGTGAAAATGAATATAATTGACAAATAATTTCTGAGAGTCAAACCCCAGATTGCTCCTTGGGGTCAATCCAAAATCCAAAATCTAACATCTAAAATCGGATGATAAAATTGTGTTCTCGTCCTGAAAAAGATTACATTTAATTAAGTAAGGTAAAAAACAAATTACAAATTATGGCTACTGAACTGATTGAAGAACTAGGTGAAGCGGTGGAACAACGTCGCAATTTTGCGATTATTTCTCACCCTGATGCTGGTAAAACTACGTTAACTGAAAAACTATTATTATACGGAGGTGCTATCCATGAAGCCGGAGCGGTAAAAGCCCGAAGAGCGCAAAAAAAAGCCACTTCTGACTGGATGGAAATGGAACAACAACGGGGTATTTCTATTACCTCTACTGTTTTACAATTTGTCTATAACAATTGTCAAATTAATTTACTTGATACCCCTGGACACCAAGATTTTAGTGAGGACACCTATAGAACCTTAGCAGCAGCCGATAACGCGGTGATGCTGATTGATGCGGCTAAAGGGTTAGAACCCCAAACCCGCAAACTGTTTGAAGTGTGTAAAATGAGGGGTATTCCCATTTTCACCTTTGTGAATAAACTCGACCGTCCGGGAAGAGAACCTTTAGAACTTTTGGATGAGATTGAGCAAGAATTGGGATTACAAACATACTCGGTAAACTGGCCGATAGGTATGGGCGATCGCTTTAAAGGCGTATTTGACCGCCACCAAAAGCAAATCCATTTATTTGAACGTAGCGCCCACGGTAGTAAAGAAGCTCTTGACACTATCGTTGATTTAGGTGATAGCAGAATTGAGCAACTGTTAGAACAAGACCTTTACCATCAACTTAAAGATGAGTTAGAACTATTAGAAGGAGCCGGTGGGGAACTTGATTTAGATTTAGTGCATCAAGGAAAAATGACTCCTGTGTTTTTTGGGAGCGCCATGACTAACTTTGGGGTTGAGTTATTCCTCAAATACTTCTTGGACTACGCCCTCAAACCCGGTATACATCACAGCACCGCTGGCGAAATTCCCCCAACCTACCCAGAGTTTACAGGATTTGTCTTCAAACTCCAAGCTAACATGGACCCCAAACACAGGGATAGAGTTGCTTTTGTCCGGGTCTGCACAGGTAAGTTTGAAAAAGATATGACAGTGAACCACGCCCGCACAGGTAAAGTTGTCCGTCTGTCTCGACCGCAAAAACTTTTTGCCCAAGAGAGAGAATCTATTGATGTCGCTTATGCTGGGGATGTAATAGGTTTAAATAATCCCGGAGTTTTTGCGATTGGCGACACAATTTATACAGGACAAAAGCTGGAATATGAGGGAATTCCTTATTTTTCACCAGAACTTTTTGCCACTCTTAGAAACCCCAACCCATCAAAATTTAAGCAATTTCAAAAAGGTGTTTCTGAATTAAGAGAAGAAGGTGCTGTACAAATTATGTACTCAACAGATGAAGCCAAACGTGATCCAATTTTGGCAGCGGTTGGTCAGTTGCAATTTGAAGTTGTGCAGTTCCGTTTACAAAATGAATATGGTGTAGAAACTATTCTTGATTTATTACCATATAGTGTGGCTCGCTGGGTTGAAGGTGGTTGGGAAGCTTTGGAAAAAGTGGGGCGTGTATTTAACACTACTACAGTTAAAGATAGTATGGGAAGACCAGTTTTATTATTCCGTAATGAATGGAATTGTCAACAATTACAGGGAGACCATCCAGAGTTAAAATTAAGTGCTATCGCTCCAGTATTTTCTAGTCAACAACCAGTGGAATAGGTGACAGGTGACAGGTGACAGGTGACAGTTAATTATTTTCTTCCCCATCTCCCCACCTCCCCACCTCCCCAGTCTCCTGAC
>NZ_JADEXH010000092.1:0-4760 GCF_015207205.1 Sphaerospermopsis sp. LEGE 08334
TGGTTGATCAGGGGGTGGGGTTTGCACTATGGTGGTTCTGGGAACGATCACCAACTCTACCGCACGTCGCAAGTCTTCAGCATTAACGGTATTACGTCCTTCTAAAGCTGCTGCTGCTTTGGCAACTCTGACAGCGAATAATTCGGCGCGATGTCCTTCTACTCCAGCGCGGATACATTCGTTAACAAGGTATGTGATTTGTTCTAAAGAAATGCTGACTTCTTTTAACCATTCCCTTGCTAAAAGTATTTGGGTTTTGAGTGCGTCTATATCTTCGCTGTATTGGTTTAAAAATTCTTGGGGAGAACGGGAATATGCGATCGCCTGTTCTACCGCTTCCACTCGTTGATCTAAACCCAGAACACCATCAGCAGAAAGGGCGATCGCAATTCTATCAAGTAAATGCTCTCTTAACGCTCCTTCCTCTGGGTTGTAAGTTGCAATAAACAACGGTTTACAAGGATGTTGAAAACTGATCCCTTCCCGTTCTATCTGGTTGCGTCCCTCAGATAATACCGCTAACAGTTGATTACTAATTTGATCATCTAATAAATTGATTTCATCCACATATAACACACCTCTGTTACAGGTGGCTAGTAACCCCGGTTGAAAAACTGTATCACCTTGTTTTACCGACTGTTCCACATCCACAGAACCTAAAAGTCGATCTTCGGTGACACCCAGGGGTATTTGTACAAAGGGAACAGGTTTTACTTCTGTTTCTATTTCCTGTATTTGTTCCGCTAACAGTTTATCATCCCATTCTTCCGGGTGGTTCGGGTTACAGTTGCTAATGGAATCTTTCACAACTTCTATAGGTGGTAACAAGGCGTGAATGGCACGCGCCATCACAGATTTAGCCGTACCTCGACGACCAGCAATTACCACACCCCCCAAACCGGGATCTACTGCTGTTAGCAGTAATGCTATTTTAATCGCTTCTTGACCGACTACCGCAGTCAGTGGAAAAGCTGTTGTTGTTGGGGTTATCGTCGGCGCTGGCATTTTGTTTTTATTGGTTATTATATTTTTTAGGATAGCATTTTTATGTCTCACGCAAAGTCGCAAAGTCGCAAAGGGAAGAAGGTAAGAGTTTTTTTGTTTTTAATAATGAACCGCAGAGGACGCAGAGGAAACGGAGAGAAGATTTTTTTATTATGATATTTATTAGAAGTTTTTAAATGAATAGGAGTGTTTTATGGATATGATTCAAGTTAAACGTTTTACTCTGGAAGAATATCATGAACTTATAGACATCGGTTTTTTAAAGGAAGATGATCATATTCAATTAATTAATGGAGATTTAATCGAAATGGTATCAAAAGGTAGAGCGCATGAAACTTGTTTACGTAATTTATTAAGAGAACTTCCTAAATTAGTAGGAGAAAAGGCAACTTTACAATCTCAATCTCCTATTATCATACCTCCAAAAAGTGAACCAGAACCAGATTTTGCAATCATTAGAAATCGTGATGATAATTATTTCTCATCTCATCCACAAGCAGAGGATATATTGTTAGTAATTGAAGTTGCTGATTCTTCCATTAAATATGATCAAGATGTGAAAATACCTCTTTATGCAAAGGCAGGAATTTCTGATTATTGGATTTTTAATTTATTAGATAAATGCTTAGAATGCTATAGTGAAACTTATGAAAATCAGCAGGGAAATTTTGGTTATTTGAATAAGCGAATTTTTTTAAATAACCAAATAATAGCATTACCATGTTTTCCTGATTTACAACTTGATTTAAGTAAGGTATTTCCTCCGTCTTAGAATATTGGGTCTTAGATACCCGACTTTTTGAAGAATTAGGGTATCTGGTTAATATATACTAATCAATACTTTCACCAGTACCACTGTCAAATAAAATATCACAGAAAACAATTATTTACCTTTGGTAAAATGGAGATATAGATATGGTACAACAACTTAAATCAGAAACTCAACCAGAAATCATCTACCCCGATAGTGATGGAAACCCAATGTCTGATAACACAAAACAATATCAATGGATAGTCAAAATTAAAGAAAATTTAGAAATACTATTTGCATCAAACCCTGATGTATTTATTGCGGGTGATTTGTTATGGTATCCTGTTGAGGGAAGTGTAAAAACTTGTCAAGCACCTGATGTCATGGTAGTATTTGGTAGACCTAAAGGTGATAGAGGTTCTTATAAACAATGGTTAGAAAATAATATTGCTCCCCAAGTGGTTTTTGAAATTCTTTCTCCCGGAAATCGGACTAAAGAAATGGCGCAAAAAATGCTATTTTATCAAAGATATGGTGTGGAAGAATATTATGTTTATGATCCTGATACTATTGAGTTAGTAGGATATTTGAAAAATCAAGAATGGTTAGAAGAAATTGAAGAAATTAATAATTGGGTTAGTCCACGTTTGGGGATTCGCTTTGAGTTAACAGCAGATAATTTAGGAGATGAATTAAAAATCTATTATCCTGATGGTAGAAAGTTTCTCACATCTATTGAATTAAATCAACAGATGGAACAAGAAAAACAACGCGCAGATCAAGAACAGCAAAAATATCAAGACTTATTAGCAAAATTGCAAGCTAAAGGAATTGATATCAATACACTTTAAGAAGTTAGAAAATTCAGATCCCCTACTTCTCCAATAATTCGGGGCAATAATTCGGGGATCTGGTGGTGTTTTTTTCCTTTGAAAGGGGAGGTTTTAACCCTTGAATGAAACAATTATCAATTGTCAATTGTCAATTGATGAAAAATCTACCTATGAGAAACCATAGTTATAGACTTTTTTATCACCGGAACGAGGTACAATTGCCCAAAAGATGACATCACTCATTGCATCTAGTGATAACTCAAAAATCCAATTTTTATCTACAGTTTCGCCATTTTCTGCGGTGCTACGTTTCTCAGTAGGATATAAAGTTAATACCCCATTTTCGTTGAGATAAGAACGCAGTTTTTCAGTAGCGACTGCTTTGGTAACATCATTTAGTAAATCAAAACTATCAGGATCATTGAGAATTAATCCTAAAGGACTTTCAGCATCACTTTCATCTTCTAAGAAACTGCGAATTGCTAGGGATACAGCTTCGGTAAATGTTACTTTTCCACCTAAAGACATTTGTTTGTTAACTGCATTATAAGTAGCAACAAACTTGAGTTGAGGAACTTTTAATTCTTGTTTGATACCTGCAACAGTGTTTTTACCATAAGCTAAAGTAGAAACATTGTTTCCTGCTGCATCAAACAATTTTGCTTCATCCCCTGCATCATTCCAAATTGCAGAACGACTACCAAAAGAGAAACCACCGGTTTCAGGATGTACTTCATTGGTGTAAACACAGAAACTCTTATCACCTTCTAACACAGTTCCTTGGGGGAAAGTGAATACTTGTTTAGGACTACCCGCAGAAGTAATTTTCCAACCAGAAATATCAGCAGGAATGTTACCAAAATTGCTAATTTCTATGTACTCATCAGACTGAGTACGTTTGACTTGACCTTTGTAAGATAGTTTGGAAATGGTGACACCTTGAGTAGCAGTAATGGTAAATTCTTCTGAGTCACTAACTGGAGTTTCTGGTGTGCTTTCAACCGTGGTTTCTGGTTTAACTTCTGGTGTTGATTGAGCGATCGCTTGTGGTGTTGGTTCTGGTTTAACTTCTGGTGTTGATTGAGCGATCGGTTCTGGTGTTGGTTCTGGTTTAACTTCTGGTGTTGATTGAGCGATCGCTTGTGGTGTTGGTTCTGGTTTAACTTCTGGTGTTGATTGAGCGATCGGTTCTGGTGTTGGTTCTGGTGCAGGAGGTTTAATAAATTCAGCAGTAGCTATTAACCCTTTTCCACTACTATGAGCGAGAATGATTTGATTTAGTTGTGAATCAGGTTGTAAATCAGTAATGAAATTACCATTGTTTTGATAAAGGGTTTTGACTCCTGCAAATAGAGGATGATTGGGATTATTAACTGCTATATTACCAGTAATTGCGTTGTAGATTCCCTGGAAGTTCAAACCAAAAGCAGCTAAGAAAGTATTCCAATTATTTGCTTCTACTTGCGCTCCTCCTTTACCGGTGCCAGCACAAAGGTAAACCTGACCTCCATTTTTCACATATTCAATTAAAACTTGGTTATCTACAAGATCACCACCAATAAAAATCCCGTCATATTTTTGCAGGGTTTCTAGGTTAATAGGAATATTCATTCCCTTAGTCCAAGTATGACCCGCTTTGGTCATTGTTTGTTCTAGAGATGCTCCTGTTAAACCAAAATTATTGGAAAGTACATGAAACTTACCTTTATTTTCTCCTACAAAATATTTGCCAATATTCAAAGCAAATGTAGCTGCATCAGGTGTAGTTTTGATTCCTGCATCACTTATAGTCCATTCGTCTGCATTAACGACAATTCGACCTAAAGATTTCAAAACTGGTGTAGTTTCTGGTTTAACTTCTGGTGTAGTTTCTGGTTGACTCTTGGGTGCTAATGCTACAGCTGAATAACATACAATCCCCAATACTGAACCACTGTTAGCAATATGTTCCCAATTACTGGTTAAGGTCTTTTTGGTATATAGTTGATTGTTCATGCCTATACCAACTATTGTACCGTCTGGCATGACGGTAATACCTAAGACAGAACCACTGTTAGCAATATGTTCCCAATTACTGGTTAAGGTCTTTTTGGTATATAGTTGATTGTTCATGCCTATACCAACTATTGTACCGTCTGGCATGACGGTAATACCTAAGACAGAACCACTGT
>NZ_JADEXH010000093.1:0-4384 GCF_015207205.1 Sphaerospermopsis sp. LEGE 08334
TGATTCTGTCTTTAGGATACCCTGTACAGATGATTCCTGTAGAGCGATGGCATTCAGAGATTTTTCTTAACAGTCAAGTGTGTGATACGGATAATTTAAGAGTTGTGTCTCATGTCATCCCCAAAACTGATGTACAAAACAGCCACGAATCCAAAATTGACTATCAAAACACTATCAATGGACTAGGAAATACTGATCTTATGTATCCCACGCTAGACCAAAAATTGCTAAAAACTTATATTTCCTACTTCATCGGTAGCGGTTTTATTGATGAACAATTGGTAACAGAGCCAATGGTATTTGGTAATAGGACTAACTAATCTATATCTACATCATTAGACATCTGGTGAAAATGATGGTAGGAAATGATGGTAGGGACAATTCATGTAGCTTGCTTCCCGCAGGGTATTCTCCCTACAAGGGTTTGGTAGTTATGCACATTTAATTAGGGGTTGCTGAATAAACTGAAAACCACTATGAATAAGGAGTTTAGGGGTCAGAAAAGAGAAACAAAGTGCAAGAAAAAAGGGTAAAATAGGTAAAAATCCTTGCATCAAGGTGCATCACAATGTATCGTAAACAAAAACAACAAGACACACCACCAGAAGAGTTTGAACTATCCTTTGGGGGGAAACTAGCAGCAGATAACCGTTGGGTAATCTTAGCGAAAATAATACCGTGGTCAGAATTTGAAGCAGAATACGCAGCCATATTTACTGAATTTTTAGGCGCACCAGCGAAAACATTTAGAATGGCATTGGGAGCATTAATAATCAAAGAGAAACTAGGGACAAGTGATAGGGAAACCGTAGAACAGATTAGAGAAAACCCTTACCTGCAATACTTTATAGGAATGTCAGCCTATAGTAATCATTCCCCATTTGACCCATCAATGCTAGTTCATTTTCGAGAAAGAATAGATATGAACTTAGTCAACAGATTGAATCAGAAGATAGTCAAAAATGTATTAGAAAGTCAAGCGGAGGAAGAAATAAAAGCAAAAAAGTCAGAAGTCGAGGATTCAAAAAGTGAGGTGAAGAATCGAGGTAAATTAATATTAGATGCTAGTTGTGCGCCAGCAGACATCAGTTATCCCACAGACTTAGGATTATTAAATCAAGCCAGAAAGCACACAGAAATAATTATAGATATATTATATAACTCTGTAAAAGTAAAAAATAGCAACAAACCAAGAACCTACAGAAAAATAGCAAGAAAGGAATATTTAATAGTAGCCAAAAAAAAGAAAGTCAAAACCGATGAAAGAAGAAAAGCTATCAAGAAACAACTGCAATATATCAAAAGAAACCTAGCGCACATTCAAGAGCTAATGAATGCAGGTGCGTCACTCTTAGAATTGAGCAACAGACAATATAAAATGTTGCTAGTAGTGGCAGAAGTTTATCGTCAACAACTATGGTTATATGAACATGAGAAACGGAGTATAGAAGACAGAATTGTCAGTTTAAGTCAACCGCATATTCGTCCGATAGTCCGTGGTAAAGCCGCTAAAAACACGGAATTTGGGGCAAAGTTTTCAGCTAGTTGCTTTGATGGCTATGTGTTTTTAGACCAGATTAGTTGGGATAATTTTAATGAATCAGGTGACTTAAAATCACAGGTTGAAGCTTACAAAAATTTTACCGGATATTATCCTGAATCTGTTCATGTTGATAAAATTTACCGCAACAGGGAAAATAGAGATTGGTGTAAAGAAAGAGGAATTAGAATTAGTGGTCCGCCACTGGGTAGACCACCTAAAAATGTCAGCAAAGAAACAAAGAAACAAGCTATTGATGATGAACGGATTCGTAATTCTATTGAAGGTAAATTCGGACAAGGTAAACGAAGATTTAGCCTGGGTAGAGTCATGGCTAAATTGCCTCATACTTCTTTAACTTCGATTGCTATTTCCTTCTTGGTTATGAATCTTTCTACCCTGTTATCATGGCTTTTGTGGGGATTTTTTTGTCAATTTTTCAAAATTACGTCTTTTTTCCCTTGTTTGATTAGTGAAAGTGATTATTTAGTGAATTTTAGACAACAAAATCTTATCTTTATTTCTGCTTGACTACCCACTCAATTCTCCTCAAGATTTTTTTCGACTTTTTCAGCAAACCCTAACTAATGAAGGTAATTTATATAAACAATTACAACAGACAAAAACAACGTTTATTAGTGTTGGGCATCGAGAAAGCTTATTTGATTATCACCAATGGGTCTTGGAACTTACACCTGATTCCAGTTGGCGACTTCTAACTGTACAAGATTATCGAAATCAAAAAACAATTGTCCATAACTCTCCTGTAAACACTCAAACAACGCTTAATAACCAATTAAAAAGCAAATTAGAGCCTTTGATTCAAAAAGCTACAAGTGAAGGGCTATCTCATCAAGAAATAAGCGAAATAACGTTCTATGCCATTAACACTATTAGAAGTAAAGCAAGTAAAGGAGAGCCTATTACAACTAAAGATGGCTTTATCTACCGCTATGACAAAGATCCTCATGTACTAAAATGGCTCAGAGTCTAGCGATTCTGAGAACGATTTTTTTCGGGGGAGATGGGACTGGCAATGCGGTAAGATGACCCAATGAGGTCTTGTCAGATGACTAATTCTTAATTCCCGTCGTTGCAATACCGCGAATTAACTGCTTTTGACCAATTAAAAATAACACCACTACAGGAACAGTAGCAATAGTCACTGCCGCCATCATCAACGGCCAATTGTTGGTAAACTGTTCTTGAAATTCTGCTAAAGCCAGTTGTACAGTTCTTAATTCAGGTCTGGTTGTAAATACCAAAGGTTTAAATAAATCATTCCACTCACCAATAAAAGTGAACAAAAACAGAGTTACTAAAGCCGGACGTGCTAAAGGTAACATTACCTGCCATACAATTTGCAGTCGGTTCGCTCCATCAATGGCAGCAGCTTCTTCCAATTCTACGGGAATTGTCTGGAAATATTGACGTAACAGAAAAATCCCAAAACCATTCACCGCAGTGGGTAAAATTAAAGCCCAGTAAGTATTGATCATGTTTCCCCACTTCAAAACCAGGAAAATAGGAATCACCAATAACTGAAAGGGAATGACTAAAGTGGCCAGTATAACCAGTAATATTGCTTGTTTACCCCAAAATTTCAACCTAGCGAGGGCGTAACCAGCCAGCGCGGATGTGATAATCTGAAAAGCTGTAACTGCGATCGCTACTAAGGTAGAATTAGCAAAAGCCAGTAAAAACTTGCCTCGTTCCCAAGCTTCCTGGTAATTGGCCAAAGTCCAGTTATTTTCTCCCCCAACTCCTGGTGTAGCACCCACAGGAGCAAAGGAAGTGAGAACAACCACGAATAATGGTAGTAAAACTATGAATGCTCCTAGCAGTAACAGTAAAAAGCTCCACAAGTTCGTGTTTTGCCAATTTCTGTTGAGTTTAGACATGGTTGATAACTCCAAAATCATTGGTTTTTCCTAGTCAGACTATAGAAAACGGGGAATAAAGGATGGAAATACTTGACTGTTGGTGGGGTGCTAATTGGTAAAAATTAATCTAATTACCATAACTTCTTGTTAAGTTAAATTAAACAATAGTGATGATTGCCCACAATTGAGAGGGTGAATTAAATTTCAGTAGCAAAATAATTTAGGGGTACGGAGTCAACCTACTATGCAGCAACTTGTTGAACAAACTCAAGAAATTGATTTTCAGAGCGAAAAATACAAAGATGCTTATAGCCGAATTAATGCGATTGTAATTGAAGGGGAAGAAGAAGCATATCATAATTACATCAGATTAGCTGAACTGTTGCCAAATAGTAAAGATGAACTGATCAAGCTATCAAAGATGGAAAACAAACACAAGAAAGGCTTTGAAGCTTGTGGACGCAATTTATCAGTTACTCCTGATATACAGTTTGCTAAGAAGTTTTTCTCAGGACTGCATGAAAACTTCCAAAAAGCAGCAGCGGAAGGTAAAGTTGTGACTTGTCTGTTAATTCAATCTTTAATTATTGAATGTTTTGCGATCGCAGCTTATAACATATACATTCCTGTAGCTGATGATTTTGCCCGCAAAATTACTGAAGGTGTAGTTAAAGACGAATACAGTCATCTAAACTTTGGCGAAGTTTGGCTGGAAGCAAACTTTGAAGATTCCAAAGCCGAATTAGAAGCAGCCAACCGTCAAAACCTGCCTATTGTCTGGCAAATGCTTAACAAAGTAGCTGATGACGCTAAAATCCTGGGCATGGAAAAAGATGCCTTAGTAGAAGACTTCATGATTCAATACGGGGAAGCATTAAGTAATATTGGCTTCACAACCCGTGACATCATGCGTCTTTCCGCCTACGGACTGGCAACCGTTTAGGGACACTGGGGACTGGGG
>NZ_JADEXH010000094.1:0-3720 GCF_015207205.1 Sphaerospermopsis sp. LEGE 08334
CCCCCAACCCCCTCCCCGCAAGCAAGGAGGGGGCTGTTTTTATTTGTGATATCCAAACATCAACTTCTTAGTTTCTTGCAGAGTTCAAGTAAATCTTTTTGATTTTCTGCAATCATGTTCTGGGCAATAACTTTTAAAATTTGTAGGTTTTCCGGTCTAGCATCATCAATGGCATCATATTTATCACTTAAATTCGCTTGAAACCTATAGTAATTACGATTTCCATTACTACAGAGTATACTCTCTAATTGATCATGAGTAATATCATTAGTACCATTAAAGACAATATCAAGGATGTGTCGGCTCCAGTTCACAATTCCAGCCTGTCTAATAGCTGTAAACGGAACTCTTCGGGAAATATTGCCAGTACCAACTGAAACAACTAAAAACTCCTCAGCATCTGGGTAAAGGCGTTTAGCTTCTACATAACCACATAAAGCAGGGTTATTAGCTACTACTCCACCATCAATTAAAACTTTGAATGGCTCTCCCGGATGCTGGGATTTTAATTGGTAAGGCTGGAAAAAAGTCGGTGCGGCAGATGTGGCTCTGGCAATATCTCTCATTAAGTAGTCGTTCTTTCGGGGATTCTGTAGTGCTTCTTGTCTTTTGAAAAAGTAGGGTGAAAAAGTTTCAACATCAAAACTGGTAATTAAGATGTCGTTTGTAGCTTCACTGAGCATTGAATTACCAAAGTATTGTTCCAAAACTAATTCAATATTTGTTGAAGAAAATTTCTGGGAAAAAATAGGCAGAGGAAAAAACTTACGCAATATTGAAGGTTTAAAAATTTTCTTACCTTCTATTTCATAAAATTGAATTAGATCGATTGCGCTGTATTGAGGCTCGTTTTTGTAATTAGGTTTTGTCAGACCTAATACAATGATTCCCCCGGTTGAAGTACCAACGATTAAATCAAACAATGAGGCAATTGGCATCCCAGTAATCTCTTCTATGTATGCCAAGATCAAAACTGGGATGATTCCCCGAATACCACCGCCATCAATGGACAAAACTTTGATTAAAGCCTTGTTTGCGTGTTCACTCATATTTTCAAGTTTTTTAGTATTTGAAGAGAATAATAACTTTGGGCTTTTTCCCATCCAAATTTCCCAAGCAAAACCAGAGTATTCATCTAAAGCAGAGTGGTATTCTGTAATAACATCTCAATCCTTGAGGGAAAAGCCTAATTAACTCCCCAAGCAAACCCTAAAAGTGTTGTATGATGAAGCTCAAATGCTTGGGGAATACAACTGAATCGTCTAATTATAAAAATTTCGTATATTATCTATATTTTTTATAATTTAATTTTATGAATAAAAGTGGTCAAGGTACAACAGGTAGAAATTATGGTCTACAAAAAGCCAAAGAGATAGCCCCACATTTTATTAAATCTCTACTAGAAATTGTGCTAAAGGAAAGTACACAGAATACACAAGAGTCTCAACGAGAAGATATTCAAGTGAAATGGGTTTTTGATACCAATTTACAAGTAGGTGGTAAGTGTAAAGACACGAGGGGTAAGTTGCATGATGGTACAACATTAGAAGCTTTAGCAAATCTGGTAAAACCAACTACGCTGCTAAAGTCAACTACAAAGACAAGAACACCAAAACCAACAGAATTAATACGTAATGTCATTTTTTTTCTTAAAGACCTAAACTACCTTGAAGATTTGCGCCCTGAAAATAAACGAAATACACCTTACTGGAAGTTCCAACTTACGCTAAAGGGTAAAAATTATACAATAGACGAAAATGTAAAGTATGTTACAGATAAATGGGGCAGTGAGGCAGAAGATTCACCAAACTGGCCGGATATCTGCTGTGGAATGTTGCAAAACCAAGCAACTAGCAATAAACTATTACACCAAGATGAGGATACAAAAAAAGAACGCGAACAGATTTATGTACCCTTAGCACTGGTGCAGCGTAAGAAAGTAGAGAAACGAGATAAAGGTGACTTTGCACCAGATGCAGGTACACAGTTATATAAACCAAACTATGAACAGGAACAAAAATTTGAACATGGGGCTTTTTTAAGTCAAATTTTAGAACAGGGAGAAGGTAAAACCAAAGGACGACAAGTAGCATTAATTGGTGAACCAGGTGCTGGGAAAAGCACGCTGCTACAAACTATTGCATTTTGGATTTTAGAGAAAGATTTGGGTTTGCCAATTTGGATTTCTTTGGCAGACTTGGGACGAAATGATAATACAATAAATTTACAACAATATATTTGTGAAATTTGGTTAAAACAAGCTGTTTCCGCTACAGAATTGACTCCTAAAAAGCAAGCAGATTTCCAGCAGCAAATGGCACAGGGACGGGTGTGGTTGCTGTTGGATGGTGCTGATGAAATGTCTGTGGGGACTCAGTTTCACCAACCTTTAGAAACTATCGCCCAGCAGTTAAAAGGATCGATACAGCAGACAACGCGGGTGGTGTTAACTTGTCGGTTGAATGTGTGGCAAGCTGATGTTAATGCACTATCGGAGTTTGAAACCTATCGCTTACTTGATTTTGACTATCCCTCGCAAGTGCATCAGTTTATTAATAACTGGTTTGGCAATGGAAAAGAAAGGGAAAAAGGCGAAAGGTTAAAAACAGAATTAGGTAAAACAGAAAAAGCACGGTTACAGGATTTGATTCAAAATCCTTTGCGGTTGACGCTGTTATGTAGTATTTGGCAACGGGAAGAAGGAAATTTACCAGAAACCAAAGCAGGATTATATCAACAGTTTGTCAATTATATTTATAAATGGAAATCCGATAAATTTCCTACTACTAAAAAACAACAACACGAATTAAATACAGGTTTAGGGAAGTTAGCACTGGGGGATATAGAATCAAGTGGTTCGCGGTTTCGCTTGCGTGAAGATTTTATTATTAATAAAAAAGATATTAAAGAAGGGTTGGGATATCCTGATGATGAAAATTCCCTGTTTTATCTGGCTTTAAAACTGGGTTGGTTAAATCATGTGGGTATAGCCGCAGAATCACCAACTCAAAAGGTTTATGCTTTTTATCATGCTACCTTTGAGGAATATTTTGCAGCTTTAGCTGTTGATAAGTGGACATATTTTTTCCATCATCATGCTGAAAATCCCAGTCAAGGTACATATCGGATTTTTCAACCCCAGTGGAAGGAAGTAATTTTATTGTGGTTGGGAAGAGAGGATGTAGAAGAGGAACAAAAAGCAGCATTTATTCAAGCTTTATGCAGTTTTCAGGATGGGTGTGGTGAATTTTATAAATATCGTGCTTTCTTTTTAGCTGCTGCGGGAATTGATCAATTTAAAGAATGTAAATTATCAGATCAGATTGTAGCAGAACTTATTCGCTATGGTTTTGGTTATTTTGACAAAGATCAACAAAATTGGGTAAGATTCACTGACACATTAGCAACCACAGCTAGAAAAGTTATCCCAGAAACAAATCATCAACAAGCTATCCAGGCTTTGGTTGATTTAATCCGCAATTCTGATAATGAATATACCAAGAGAAGGGCGGCTGAAAGCTTAGGAAAAATAGGAAATGGCAATGAATATGCTATCCAGGCTTTGGTTGATTTAATCCGCATTTCTGATAATGAACATACCAAGATAAGGGCGGCTGAAAGCTTAGTAAAAATAGATAATGGCAATGAATATGCTATCCAGGCTTTGGTTGATTTAATCCGCATTTCTGATAATGAAGATACCAAGATAAGGGCGGCTGA